>JBBSQT010000203.1:0-4465 GCA_038243775.1 Actinomycetales bacterium
ATCTTTGAGATGATTGGAGGCAGCTATGTCGAAGCGTTCACGTAAGCGTCGGGATCGTAAGCGTGGCGGCGCTAACCACGGTAAGCGTCCCAACACGTAAGTCTTGACTTATAAAACAGAAGCCCGCATCACCACCCGGTGACGCGGGCTTTTGCATGTTCGGGAAAAGCTGCCGCACCCGGCAAGCTCCCGGCGGAACACCGGCAGGGTGGTGTGAGCAAGCAGGCAAGGCATTAAACCCGGAAAATATGCTCCCAAAGATAGGGTGGAGATGCAGGCAGCTCGTGCCATCGAGAGGAAGCCGGAAATGATCACACTCGTTTTGCTCACCATGATGCCATTCGTCTGGCTTGGCTTGGTTGTTGCCATCTCATTCATTGAAACGCCGCTGAAATTCAGGGCTCCAGGCGTGACCCACGCCTTGGGGGTTGGCATCGGCCGCATAGTTTTCAAGGTCCTCAACAGAGTGGAGGCGGTCATTGCCATGGTGATACTGGTCGCGTGGACGCAGCAGCGGGACCTGGTGTCCGTGGGATCCGGCCTCTGCCTGACGATTGCCATCCTCGCCCTGGTACTGCAAATGCTCGTGCTGCGCCCTGCAATGGCCCACCGCACCAAGGCTCTCTCGGACACTGCACTGACCCACAGCGGAGACCTGGCAGTGAAGGCCAAAATTTCCACCCTGACGCATATTTTCTACATCAGCTCGGAGCTGGTCAAAGTCACCGTGCTGCCGATTGCCGGGATTCTGACCCTCCTGGCCGTTGCAGCCTGATGGAACGCACAGCCCTGAACTCAGGGCGGACGGCGTCGCAACTCAGCGCCTACGAGCCGTCGCAGGCACCAGAGCCGTCGCAGGCACCGGGCCCGATGCAGAGACCAGGCCCGCTGCAGGAACTCAATGACATTGCATCGCGCGAGGACATCTTGAATCTGGTGGAGACCTTTTACACGAAGGCTTTTGCCGACGGATCGATCGGGTTTATCTTCACTGACGTGACCCACATGGACCTGCCGCGCCACATGCCCATCATGGCCGACTTCTGGCAAACCGTCCTGTTCAAGGCAGGCCTGTACAGCCGCAACGCCCTGAAAGTTCACTTTCACATCCACGCCAAGGAGCCGCTGACCCGGGAGCATTTCAACCGGTGGCTGCAACTGTGGACCGCCACGGTGGACGACTTGTTTGCCGGGGAGAAAGCCGAGATGGCGAAGGTCCAGGCACATCTCATTGCGGGCTCGCTGCACCGCCGCGTGAGAGGCCGTCCGGCGAGCCAATACAGCACCATCTCCATGAGAGCGGGTGCCGAACCGGACAGCAGGGACGCCGGCGCCAACAGCACGCCCGACGCCGGTGCAGGCAGCCAACGCTAAACGGTTGCTGGACGGCCTTCGTGCAGGCGGGCAAGAATGGCGGCCTTTAGAGTTTCCGGGGCAGCTTCCTTGCAGGAGCGCTTGACGACGGAACGAATGACGCATTCAAGGTCATATTCCTGTGAGCAGTCGGTGCAGCCGTCCAGGTGCGCCTTGATCTCCCCCAGGTCTTCACGTGACAGCGCGCCGTCAAGGTATTCATAGATCCGCACGATGCGTTCGTCGTCGCAGCCGCCCAGGCTTTGGCAGTCGCCCATGGTTAGTTCTCCGTATCAGTTGGTTGGTCGGTGTTCTTTAGATAGCCGCGTTCGACGGCGTAGTCGGCCAACATTTCCCGCAATAGTTTTCGTCCCCTGTGCAGCCGTGACATCACGGTGCCAATGGGGGTGTTCATGATTTCCGAGATCTCCTTGTAGGCAAATCCCTCGACGTCGGCAAAATACACTGCCAGCCGGAACTCCTCCGGGATGGCCTGCAAGGCGCTCTTGACGTCCGAATCCGGCAGGTGGTCCAACGCGTCGGCCTCGGCCGAGCGCAGCCCGCGGGAGGTGTGTGATTCCGCCCGGGCCAGCTGCCAATCCTCAATGGTGTCCGCACTGGACTGCAGCGGTTCACGCTGGCGCTTGCGGTACAGGTTGATGTAGGTGTTGGTCAGAATCCGATACAGCCAAGCCTTCAAATTGGTGCCGGGCTTGTACTGGTGGAATGCTGCAAATGCCTTGGTGTAGGCTTCCTGCACCAAATCTTCGGCATCACTGGGATTGCGCGCCATCCGCATGGCCGCAGAATACAGTTGGTCCACGTACACCATGGCGTCTCGTTCAAAACGTGCACGCCGGGCTTCGGTGGTCTCGTTGGCAACATCAACGTCAGCAACATCGGTGCTCAGGACAGCGGTGGTGCTGGCACGCTCGGTGTTGACGGTTTGCTCAGGCTCGGAATTGTTCATCACCCCCGAGTCTATGCTCAGACTCAGCTGAAGGTCTGCCGCCGGCCGAGCTGTTTCATTAACTGCCTGCATTGCCGCCTTCCCTCACGTCTCGCGTCCCCCAGCCAGCCCCTCCGGGAGCCGCCGCTAACCATGTAAACCCGGGAACGGCGTCGTATATTCCGCAAACACGCCCCCAAGGTGGGAGACTTGTACACAGCACAATCCTTCCGGGGGCCGGCCTGCGCCGCCAACGGGAGGCCAGGAGCATCACCTAGGAGGCTTTCTTGTCCATTGTCCGCGCACTCGCCCGTCCCATGTTGGCATCCTCATTCATTGTTTCCGGCCTTGACCGGTTGCGCCATGCCGATCAAACAGCAGCGCAATTGGCGCCTGTCCTGCGCCCCTTGAGCTCCGCACTGCCTGCCGCTGTGAGCGAGAAAACACTCGCCCGCGCACTGGCCGTAACCCAGGTGGGTGCCGGAGCCCTGCTGGCCGCCGGCAAATTTTCCCGCCCCGCCGCCGTCGTGCTTGCCGTCATGGCGGCCCTGAATACGGTGGTTGAGTACCGCAACGCTGACACGGCCACGAAGGAAAACCGTTCGCACCGCCGCAACCAGCTGGTCAAGAACGTCGGCCTGATGGGCGGGGCCTTGCTGGCCAGTGTCGACACTGCAGGGCGCCCCGGCCTGGCCTGGCGTGCCGAAAAGCTCGTCGAGAGCGGCAAGAAGACCACCAAAAAGCAGTTGAAAAATGCGGACAAACAGGTTCGTGCGCTAGCCCACGAAGTGACAGGACAGTAATTGCCCATGACCACCGCCCATTGGCCCGCGCCGTTTTCCGCAACACCCCTGGATGCCACCGTCACCATTCCGGCCTCCAAATCGCTGACCAACAGGTATCTTGTGCTCGCAGCCATCGCCGACGGCGAATCGCGCCTGCGCGCGCCGCTGCAGTCCCGCGACTCCGACCTCATGATTTCGGCGCTGCGTGCCCTGGGCGCCGGCATCACCGAGGTCCCCGGGGGCGGCGGCGTCCCGGATTTGGTGGTCACCCCCATTCCCGCAGGGTTCACGGCGCCCGACGGCGGAATCCCGGTGGACTGCGGGCTGGCCGGCACGGTCATGCGCTTTGTCCCGCCGCTGGCTGCCCTAATCTGCGGTGCGGTGACGTTCGACGGCGACCCCGCGGCACTGGTGCGTCCCATGGCTCCCCTCGTGGGGGCGTTGGAGGGCCTCGGGGTGCGTCTTGAGGGCGCGGACGATAACTTCCTGCCGTTCACCGTCCACGGCTCCGGCTCGGTTCAGGGCGGCCATGTGCAGGTGGATGCCGGCGGTTCATCCCAGTTCATTTCCGCCATTTTACTGGTTGCCGCCCGTTTTAACACACCCTTGCACCTTGAGCACACAGGCCAGTCGGTGCCCAGCGTGGACCACATCTCCATGACGGTGGAGGTGCTGCGCTCCCTCGGCGTGGTGGTCGATGATTCGAGTCCGAATCACTGGATTGTCCAGCCCGGCCCCGTCGCCGCCTTTGATGTGTCCCTGGAACAAGACCTCTCAAACGCGGGCCCGTTCCTGGCTGCGGCGTTGGCCACCCGGGGCACCGTGCGCATCCCCCACTGGCCGGCCAACACCACGCAGGTGGGCGACAAATGGCGTGAAATCCTGCCCCAGTTCGGCGCCACCGTCACGCTGGAGGACGGCGTCCTGACCGTCACCGGCGGGCCCGAAATCCTGGGGGCGGACCTTTCCAACACCTCCGAGCTGGCACCCTCCGCGGCCGCCATCGCCGCCCTGGCCTCCACGCCGTCGCGGCTGCGCGGCATCTCCCACCTGCGCGGGCATGAGACCGACCGGCTGGCCGCACTCGTCGCCGAGATCAACGCGCTGGGCGGGGACGCCCAGGAGACGGAGGACGGGCTGGTCATCAACCCGGCCCCCCTGCACGGCGGCTTGTTCCACAGCTACCATGACCACCGCATGGCCACGGCCGGTGCCATCATCGGACTGGCAGTGTCCGGCGTCGAGGTTGAAAACATTGCCACCACGGCCAAGACCATGCCGGAGTTCCCTGCCATGTGGGCGGCCATGGTGGCCCAGACGGCGCAGCCGTCGAGTGTCCCTGCGGCGGCGGTTGAAGCCGGGGCTTAGGGCATGGCAC
>JBBSQT010000204.1:0-4448 GCA_038243775.1 Actinomycetales bacterium
CAGCCACACGCACGTGGTCTTTGGCGGGGACCGGGCCTGCGAATACGTGGCAAAGGCGGCCGGGCAGAAACCCCCGGCCGGCGCCTCCGTCGGCATCCTCGGCACCATGGCCGACACCCGCTCGAAGTCGGTGGACGCGCTCGTGGACGCCGCCGCGGCACGCATCCGCGAGATGGTCGACGCCGGCACCACCACGCTGGAAAGCAAGACAGGCTACGGCCTCGACCTTGCCTCCGAGGAGAGGCTGCTGGCCGTCAACTCCCGCTTGGCGGCACTGCTGCCGGCCCGCATCGTCTCCACCTACCTGGCCGCGCATGCCATCGCCCCGGGTCGGGACCCCGACGACTGGACGGCTGACATCCTGGGCCAGCTGCCCGACGTCGCACGCCAGGGCGCCGTGTTCAACGACGTCTATTGCGATGACGGCTACTTCAGCCTGGAGCAGTCGCGGAGCATTCTTGAGGAGGGTGACCGGCACGGGGTGCGGGCCAAAATTCACCTGGACGCCTACAGCCACACGGGCGCCGCCGCCTTGGCCGCCGAGGTGGGGGCGGTCAGCGCCGACCACCTGAACTTCACCACGGACGAGGAGCTGGGGCAACTGGCCAGGGCCGGCGTCACGGGCGTCTACATGCCGTGCCTGGAATACGCCGTCGACCATCCGGCCCCGCTGGACCCGCTGCGGCTGTACGCTGCGGGTATGGAGGTTGCGCTTGCCACCGATGTCTGCCCCGGCTGTTGGACCACGAACATGCAGCTGGCCATTGCCATGGGCTGCCGGACCGGCGGCATGAGCATCGCCCAGGCGTTGCGTGCGGCCACGTACGGCGGGGCGCGGGCCCTGGGCCTGGAGGGCGAGACCGGTTCACTGGTTCCGGGCCTGGCCGCGGACCTGCAGGTCCTGGACGTCCCGGGCCACGAACACCTTGCGTACCGGATCGGGCGCAATTCAACGCAGACCGTCGTCATCGGCGGTGCCATTGTCAAAGGAGCCGGTGTTGGGTAATCCATTCTTCTGCGAGCGCGCATGGCTGGGCGGGGACACCGTCGCCAGCAACGTCCTCATCACGGTCGACGGCGGCCGGATCACCTCCGTCACGCCCGATACCGAGTGCCTTTCCGGTGCGCGAGTGCTCACCGGGCTGGTCATGCCGGGCTTCGGCAACGCCCACTCCCACGTGTTCCACCGCGCCATCCGCGGCCGCGGACAGCAGGGCGTGGACAGCTTCTGGTCCTGGCGGGACCTCATGTACCAGGTGGCCGGCGCCCTGACCCCGGATTCCCTGTACGAGCTGGCCCTGGCCACCTATTCGGAAATGTCCCTGGCCGGGGTGACGAGCGTGGGTGAGTTCTTCTACGTCCACCACGACAAGGACGGGCGCCCCTACGCGAACCCCAACGAGATGGGCCACGCGGTGGTCCGGGCCGCCGAGGACGCCGGGCTGCGCATCACCTTGCTTGATACCGTCTACCTGCAGGGCGGCGTTGACGGACGCGAACTCGTGGGGGTGCAGAAACGCTTCAGTGACGGCACCTGGGAGAAGTGGGCCGAGCGTGTGTCGCTCCTGCAGGGCACGGAGACGTTCCGCCCCGGCGCGGCGATCCACAGCGTCCGGGCCCTGCCGCGTGAGGCGCTGGGACCCGTGGCGGAGTTTGCCCGCGCCCACGGCATGCCGCTGCACGCCCACGTCTCCGAGCAGCCCGCCGAAAACAAGGAGAGCTTGGACGTGTACGGGCTCACCCCGACCGAGCTGCTGGCCCGGGCCGGTGTGCTGGGCCCGGACATGACCTCCGTCCACGCCACCCACCTCACCGACGCTGACATTGCCGCCTACGGCGCCAGCACTTCCACCATTTGCATGTGCACCACCACGGAGCGGGACCTGGCCGACGGCGTGGGACCGGCCGGGCGTTTGCTAGATGCCGGGGCCAGCCTGTGCGTGGGCAGCGACGCCCACATGGTCATCGACCTGCTCGAGGATGCCCGTGCCATTGAGACCGACCTGCGGCTCCTCACGGGGCGGCGCGGCCATGTGGGGGTCGCAGCCATAGCGGAGGCGCTCACGGAAGGCGGGGCCCGCTCGCTCGGCTGGGATGCCGGGGTGATCGCCCCCGGCAAGCTGGCAGACTTCACTGTGATCGACCTGCACTCGCCCCGCACGGCCGGCGCCACGAACGGCGAGCTGCTGCCGCACGTGATGTTTGCCGCCACGTCCGCCGATGTGCGCACCGTGATCCGCGGAGGGGACGTCGTGGTGGACGAAGGCCAAAACCTGCACGTGCCGGACACCGGCCGGGCACTGGAGACGGCCATCAACAAGATCATGTCGTCACTGTAGAAATCTCGCGGCCCGCATCTCTTTGAGACGGGCCACACCTAATGAAATGAGGGGCCGTGGAAACGCCGATGACACTGCTGGGCCAGATTGCCGACGTCGGCCGGGATGCCACGCGGGGCGGCTACAGCCGGCCCGTGCACTCGGCCGCTGAAAACGAGCTCCGTGAGTGGTTCGCGGCCGCGGCGGAGCAGCGCGGCCTGCTCGTGGAAAGAGACCGCAACGGCATACTCTGGGCATGGTGGGGGCAGCCCGGGCCCGACGCTGTTGTCACAGGCAGCCACCTGGATTCCGTTCCCGGCGGCGGCGCCTTTGACGGCCCGCTCGGCGTGGCCAGCGCCCTGTCCGCGATCGACCTCATGCGCCAGCGCGGGCAGGTGCCCGCCCGGCCCCTCGCCATCGCCGTTTTCCCGGAAGAAGAGGGCTCCCGCTTTGGCGTGGCCTGCATGGGTTCCAGGCTGCTGGCCGGCGCGATCAGCCCGGACAAGGCCCGGGCGCTGACCGACGCGGACGGCAACACGCTGGCCGACGTCTACCGGGCCAACGGCACCGACCCCGAACACCTCGGTGAGGATCCGGAGCGGCTGGCCGGCATCCGCCAGTTCGTGGAGCTCCACATTGAGCAGGGCCGCGGCCAGATCGACCTGGGCGCTCCCGTGGCCGTGGGCGGTTCCATCTTAGGGCACGGGCGTTGGCGGCTCTCCTTCCGGGGCCAGGGAAACCATGCCGGGACCACGCTCATGGCCGACCGCGCGGACCCCATGGTGGCCGCCGCGTCCGCCGTCGTGGCCCTGCGCAGGATTGCGGCTGCCCGGCCCGGCGCCCGCGGCACGGTGGGGCGCCTGGTGCCCGTCCCCGGAGGCACCAACGTCATCGCCTCACGGGTGGACTTGTGGATGGATGTGCGGCACCAGGATGACGCCGTCACGGCCGCCATCGTGGAGGAACTGCACGGCACGGCTACCGCCATTGCCGCTGCCGAGGGGTGCACCGTCGAGCTCACGGAGGAGTCGCTAAGCCCCACGGTGCATTTCGACGCCGGCCTGGCAGCGGAGCTGGCCTCGGTGCTGGGCGACGTTCCGGCCATGGAAACCGGTGCCGGGCACGACGCGGGCGTACTGGCGTCCAAGATCCCCACGGCCATGCTGTTCGTCAGGAACCCGACGGGCGTCTCCCACGCGCCGGAGGAAGCCTTGGAAGGTGCCGACGCCGATGCCGGCGCCGACGCCCTGGCGGACGTCCTTGCCCACCTGACGGGTGCCTGAGGATTCGCGTCTGCTGCTACCTCGATGTCCGCGACCGGCGCCTGGCCAGGAAGCCGTCCACGCCGGCGAGCACTGCGTCCTCCGCTGCAGGATCGCCCACTGTGACACGCACGCCCTCGCCATTGAACGCCCTGACGGAGACGCCGCGGGCGAGGCAGCATTCGGCCAACGTCAGCGCGCCCTCGGGCAGGGGGATCCAGACAAAGTTGGCGCCACTGCGCGGTGTCGCGATGCCACGCTCCAACAAACCCGCACGCAAGTGTTCGCGACCTTTGGCCACGAGCGCCACCGCGCGATCAAGGCGTCCCGTGTCCTGCCAGGCCGCCCGTGCGGCGGCCTCGGCCACGGCGTTCAGGCCAAAGGGCGGGGCAGACTTGCGCAGCGTGTCGGCAATTTCCTGTGACGCCACAAGGTAGCCGGCCCGCAGGCCCGCCAGCCCGTAGGCCTTGGAGAAAGTTCCAAGCAGGGCCAGGTTGGGATGCGCGGCCAGCAGGGGCAGGGAGTCAATGCGGTCTGTGGCGAATTCCTTGTACGCCTCGTCCAACAGCACCAGCACGGTTGGCGGCACGCGGGTGAGGAACCGCACCAGGTCCCGGATACCCACTTCGGCCCCGGTCGGGTTGTTGGGGTTGCACACGATCACGGCGGCGGTGTCCTCAGTGATGGCGCCGAGCATGGCGTCGAGGTCGTGCACGCCGCCGGGCCGCAGCGGCACAGGGACCGGTACGGCACCGGCCACGCCCACCAGGATCGGGTAGGCCTCATAGCTTCGCCAGGCAAACACCACGTTGCGGCCGGGTCCGGTGTAGGCCAGCAGCGCCTGCTGGAGCAGGGCCAGCGAGCCTCC
>JBBSQT010000205.1:0-4444 GCA_038243775.1 Actinomycetales bacterium
AGCTGCGGCGCATACTATTAGTACCCGATCCGCCAAGGAGAGGGCTGGCAGGGATCTTAGAATTCAGTGGCTGAACCGTATGATCATTGAGCACCGTTTCGGCGGGACGCTCGCAAAGGTTCGTTGGCACCGGTGATGCGGTGACCCGTCCTGAAAGTCGTGACACCCACCAGGTCGCCACATCACTTGACGACATGAAAGCCGAAGCCCCACCGACGGCACCAAGGCCGATGGGGCTTCCCCTTTGACCAAAACCCAACCATGACAAGCGCCGGGTCTGCGGGCAAAGCCGTCCAGCGCTAAGCCTGCGCGGGCTCTTCCGCCGGCGCCAGCACGACGTCGGACACGGTGAGCTCTCCTTCGCCCACGGAAACCGTGAGCTCCGCCGCGTTCGCAGCGGCCTTCAAGTCGCCCAAACCGGCGCCCAGCTGTGCAGCCTCAACCTCGCGTGCCGTCACGGTCGCCGAGACCACTTGGGTGCGCTGCTTGACCTGGGCCTCGGACTTGGCCTTGCGGATGCCGGAGAGTGCGTCCCCGACGGTCGCAAGCAAGGTGGTGTCGCCGTCGTCCACGCCAACAGCGGCGGGCCACGGCGCGCGGTGGATGGAGCCCGTTCGCCACCAGCTCCATACTTCCTCCGTGGCAAATGGCAGGAACGGTGCAAACAGGCGCAGCAGCGAATCGAGCGTGGTGGCCAGGGCCGCCAGCACGGACGCCTGGCCTTCGCCGCCGGAAGCGCCATAGGCACGGTCCTTGATGAGCTCCACATAGTCGTCCGTGAAGTGCCAGAAGAAGCTCTCGCTCAGCTGCAGGGCACGGGCGTAGTCGTACTTCTCAAACGCCGCGGTGGACGCGGTGACGACCTCGGAGAGTTGGGCCAGCAGGCCACGGTCCAGCGGGTTGCTCAGCGCGGCGGTGTCCGCGGTGAGCACGTTGGCCTCGGTGGCGCCCAGGTTCAGCACGAACTTGGAGGCGTTGAGCAACTTGATGGCCAGGCGGCGGCCAATCTTCATCTGCGCAATCTCATACGCCGTGTCGGCGCCAAGCTTGGCCGAAGCCGCCCAGTAGCGGACGGCGTCGGCGCCGAAGTCGTTGAGCACATCGGTGGGGACCACCACGTTGCCCTTGGACTTGGACATCTTCTTGCGGTCCGGGTCCAGGATCCAGCCGGAGATCGCGGCGTGCTTCCACGGTGCGTTGCCCTGCAGGGCGTCGGCGCGCACGGCGGAGGAGAACAGCCAGGTGCGGATGATGTCGTGGCCCTGGGGGCGCAGGTCGAAGGGGTAGACCTGCGCGAACAGTTCCTCGTCAACGCCCCAGCCGCCCACGATCTGCGGGGTCAGGGACGAGGTGGCCCAGGTGTCCAGCACGTCTGCGTCGCCGGCGAAACCGCCGGCAACATTGCGCTGCTCCTCGGTGTAGCCTGGCGCAGCGTCGGCAGCCGGGTCAACCGGCAGCATTTCGGTGGTGGGCAGGATCGGGTGGGCGTAGTCCGGGTTTGCGTCGGAATCCAGCGGATACCAGACGGGAACCGGCACGCCGAAGAAGCGCTGGCGGGACACGAGCCAGTCGCCGTTCAGCCCGGAGATCCAGTTGTCATAGCGTGAGCGCATGAACGCCGGGTGGAAGTCAATGTCCTTGCCACGGTTGATCAGTTTCTCGCGGCGGTCTTCGTCGCGGCCGCCGTTGCGGATGTACCACTGGCGGGAGGAGACAATCTCCAGGGGCTTGTCGCCCTTCTCGAAGAAGTTCACCGGGTGCATGATTTTTTTGGCTTCGCCGTCCAGCAGCTCGGCCTCGGTGAGCATGGCCACCACGGACTCCTTGGCGCTGAACACGGTTTTGCCGGCAATCCTGGCAAAGTTTTCGCGTCCCTCCTCGGAGGTGATCCACTCCGGGGTTTCGCCCAGGATGCGGCCGTCGCGCCCAACGATCGCGCGGGTGGGCAGCTGCAGTTCACGCCACCAGGTGACGTCGGTCAGGTCGCCGAAGGTGCAGACCATGGCAATGCCGGAGCCCTTGTCGGCCTTGGCCAGTGCATGGGCACGGATCTCCACCTCGACGCCGAACAGCGGCGAGGTGACCTTCTTGCCGAACAGCGGCTTGTACCGCTCGTCATCCGGGTTGGCCACGAGTGCGGAGCAGGCGGCGAGCAGTTCGGGACGGGTGGTCTCAATGTAAATCTTGGTGCCGTCCTCGGCGAAGAACGGATAGCGGTAGTACGCGCCCGGCATTTCGCGGTCCTCAAGCTCGGCTTGGGCAACGGCGGTGCGGAACGTGACATCCCACAGGGTCGGGGCTTCGGCCATGTAGGCGTCGCCGGCGCCCAGGTTTTCCAGGAAACCGCGCTGCGAGACAGCCCGCGAGTGGTCATCGATGGTGCGGTACGTCAGTTCCCAATCAACTGAGAGGCCCAGTGTCTGGAACAGGTGCTCAAAGACTTTCTCGTCCTCAACCGCCAGCTCTTCACACAGCTCAATGAAGTTCTTGCGCGAGATGACATCGAAATCACGCTGGTTCTTGGCCGGTGCTGCGGGAGGCCGGTAGCCGGCGTCGTACGATACCTTCGGGTCGCAGCGCACACCGTAGTAGTTCTGGACGCGGCGCTCGGTGGGCAGGCCGTTGTCATCCCAGCCCATCGGGTAGAACACGTTCTTGCCGCTCATGCGCTGGAAACGGGCCAGCACGTCGGTCTGCGTGTAGGAGAACATGTGCCCCACGTGCAGCGATCCGGAGGCCGTGGGCGGGGGAGTGTCAATGGAATACACCTGCTCCCGCGTGGTTTCACGGTTGAACTTGTAGGTGCCTTCCGCGAGCCAGCGCTTGGTGAGGGACTCCTCGAGACCCTCCAAAACGGGCTTGTCGGGAACGCTGTTTGAGGTGGGTGCGGGCGTGTCTGTGCCCGGAATGATTTCAGCCATGCGGCAATTCTTTCACGAGTTGCCCAGAACGGCGGATTCCGCTCTCCGAGTGTGGTGGCTTGGTACCATCGATGGAACAAACTTTGCGTGGAGAAAGTGGCACTGATGATCCATGAAACCTTGGTGATGATGCAAGAACGAGTGTGGCAACCCGCCGGGCTTGCCAGCTCTGAGATTGCGCCGGAGCTGGAAAGCGCCGATTATTGCGCCCACACGCTCCTGCTTAACGGCCGGCGGACGCTGTTCCGTGCTGCTAAGGCAACGCCCACCAAGCTGGGCCAGTTTGTCACCTTGTGGAAGCGTTCGCAGGAAGGTCCCATTCGGCCCGTTGACATGGACGACGGCGTTTCCACCTTTGTTATCCACGCCGGCCCAGGCGCTGGGCTGGGCCAGTTCGTGTTCCCGGCACTGGCCCTCGCCCGCCATGGCGTGGTGTCAGTAGACGGGCGGGGAGGCAAACGCGCCATGCGGGTTTACCCGCCCAATGTTGTGAGCACCAATACTCAGGCCCGGCGCACTCAGGCGTGGCAGTGCGAGTATTTTCTGCCCATGGATGCCCGCGTGGGACAGATCCGGGAACTGTACTTGGCTTGATCCACTTTCACTGGTGCGCCCATGGCCGGCGGATGTGCGGCAGCGATGACGGTAGCGCTTTATTCGGCACTGATGGTGTGCAGGGGTCCGCGTGGGAGCCCCCTGCCGCGGGCGACGCTTCCGGGCTAGGATTCGGATATGGGCACATTACGGATTTTGCGTGTTTATGAGGAGCCTGAACCGGGGGAGTACCGCATCCTGGTGGACAGGCTGTGGCCGCGCGGCATCAGCAAGGCCGCGATTGATCTCTGGCTCAAGGAAGTCGGCCCCAGCACCGAGGTCCGCAACGCCTTTGACCACGTGGCGGGGCGCTTTGAAACGTTCGTGCGTGACTACACCGCAGAGCTTGAGTGCAATCCGGCCGTGGCGCAGCTGCAGGAGCTGATTGCCAAGCACAAGAACGTGGTCCTGCTGTACGGGGCGAAGGACCATGAGCAAAATCAAGCCGCGGTGTTGTTGGACTTCTTGAACACCCACGCCACGTAAAAGTGTTCCTGGAACGCGTCAGGGCCCGTGGTGTGGCTGCCCAGGATCAACGTGTGGACTTCGTCGGTGCCCTCGTAGGTGCGCACAGATTTTCGATTGCTGGCATGGCGCAGCGGCGAATAGTCCAAGGTGATGCCATTGCCACCGAGGATGGTGCGGGCTTCACGGCGATTCTTGATCGCCTCACGGCACGTGCTTGGTTTCCGCACTGAGATTTGGACGGCTCCAGCGTCCCTGCGTCGTTGAGCCTGACGGTGCGAATGGCCAGGAGCGTGCCCTTTTAAATTTCAAGGAGCATGTTCACGAGCTTTTGCTGGGTTAGTTGGTAGCCCGCCAGCGGCTGGCCGAATTGCCAGCGGTCAAGGGAGCAGGCATGTGCCGCCTCACAACTGTCCCGCGCAGCACCATGGCACCCCAAATGATGCCGTAGCGCACCTCGTTCA
>JBBSQT010000206.1:0-4439 GCA_038243775.1 Actinomycetales bacterium
CATCGAGACCCAGGCCACCTCGTTCAAACGTTACGGACTGAGCGTGGACTGGTCCCGGCGGCTGCACACCTCCGACCCGGAGTACTACCGCTGGACCCAGTGGCTGTTCCTGCGCTTTCGCGAGCGCGGGCTGGCGTACCGCAAGGACTCCTTCGTCAACTGGTGCCCCCAGGACCAGACCGTCCTGGCCAACGAGCAGGTCGTCAACGGCCTGTGTGAGCGCTGCCACGCGGTCGTCACCAAGCGCAAGCTGAACCAGTGGTTCTTCCGCGTCACCGAGTACGCCCAGCGGCTGCTGGACGACATGAGCGAGCTGGAGGGCGGCTGGCCCGACCGCGTGCTGGCCATGCAGAAGAACTGGATCGGCCGCTCCGAAGGCGCCCACGTCACCTTCGTGATTGAGGGCGCCGGCGAAGAAAGGCCGGCGCAGGAGCTGACAGTCTTCACCACCCGTCCGGACACCCTGTACGGCGCAACGTTCTTCGTGGTGGCGGCCGACGCCCCGCTGGCGCTGGAGCTCGTCACGGCAGAACACGCCGAGGCACTCAGCGACTACCGTGAACAGGTCAAGTCGCTCAGCGACATTGAACGCCAGTCCACCGAGCGCCCCAAGTCCGGCGTCTTCACGGGCCGCTACGCAATCAACCCGCTGACCGGGGAAAAGCTGCCTGTCTGGGCGGCGGACTATGTGCTGGCCGACTACGGCACGGGCGCCATCATGGCCGTCCCCGCCCACGACCAGCGCGACCTCGACTTCGCCAAGGCCTTCGACCTGCCCGTCCGCCCCGTCCTGGACACCGGCGCCGGGGACCCTGGCGAAACCGGCATCGCGACCACCGGCGAAGGCACACTGATCAACTCCGGCGAGCTGAACGGCCTCTCCAAGACCGAAGGCATCCCGGCCGCGATCGAGATCCTGGAGAAGCTGGGCACGGGCGAGAAGTTCGTCAATTTCCGCCTGCGCGACTGGCTGCTCTCCCGCCAGCGTTTTTGGGGCACCCCCATCCCCATCATCCACTGCGCCGACTGCGGCGAGGTCCCGGTCCCGGATGACCAGTTGCCGGTGCGCCTGCCGGAGAACCTGCGCGGCGAGGACCTGTCCCCGAAGGGCACCTCCCCGCTGGCCGCCGCCGCGGACTGGGTCAACGTGGACTGCCCCCGGTGCGGCAAGCCCGCCAAGCGCGACACCGACACCATGGACACCTTTGTTGACTCGTCCTGGTACTTCCTGCGCTTCACCTCACCCGAGTACACCGAGGGACCGTTCGATCCGGCCAAGGTCAACGAATGGATGCCCGTGGGGCAGTATGTGGGCGGTGTTGAGCACGCCATCCTGCATCTGCTTTACGCCCGCTTTTTCACCAAGGTCATCCACGACATGGGCTTGCTGGAAGCCACCGAGCCCTTCAGCGCACTGCTGAACCAGGGCCAGGTGCTCAACGGCGGCAAGGCCATGAGCAAGTCCCTGGGCAACGGTGTGGATCTGGGCCAGCAGCTGGACAAGTACGGGGTCGATGCCGTCCGCCTCACCATGGTCTTTGCCGGTCCTCCCGAGGACGACGTCGACTGGGCGGATGTTTCGCCGTCGGGCTCGGCCAAGTTCCTGGCCCGCGCGTGGCGTGTGGCCCGCGATGTGGAAAGTGAGCCTGGCACGTCCGGTACCGGCGGTGATGCGGCATTGCGGTCGTTGACCCACCACACCGTCCACGACGTCAAGGCACTCCTGGAGGGCCACAAGTTCAACGTTGTGGTGGCCAAGCTGATGGAGCTCGTCAATGCCACCCGCAAGGTCATTGACTCCGGTGCGGGTGCCACGGATCCGGCAGTGCGTGAAGCGGCCCAGGCAGTGGCCATCGTGCTGAGCCTGTTCGCGCCCTACACGGCAGAAGACATGTGGGAGACCCTGGGCCATGCGGCCTCCGTGGCCAATGCAGGCTTCCCCGCGGTGGATGAAGCGCTTTTGGTGGAGCAGAGCGTGACGGCCATCGTGCAGATCAAGGGCAAGGTCAAGGCCCGCCTCGAGGTGTCCCCGGACATCTCCGAGGATGAACTGCGCGGACTGGCACTGGCTTCCGAGACGGTCCAAAAGGCCCTCGACGGCGCCGGCATCCGCACAGTGATCGTTCGTGCGCCTAAGCTGGTCAATATCGTCCCTGCCTAAACGCAAAGAGGCGCAACGTACGGAGTTTGCGTGCACGAGTGCCCTCGCCCTTGGTTGGGGCAGGGCACTCGTGCGTTGGGGCGGACCGGGCAATACTTATTCGACAAAAGGGGATGGGCGCCGTGAGTGAGTCATCAGCAGCACGCACGTGGCTGCGGACGCAGGTGGGGCGGATACGGCCGAAAATTTCCGAAGCTGCGGATCTGCCGGCAGGTCCGCCCACGCCCACGGTCGCCGTCGTCACCGATTCTGCCGCGGCGCTGCCGCCGGAGTGGGTCGCTGAACTCAACGGCGGGGGGCTGCTGACAGTGGTCCCCATCCCCGTCATCATCGGTGGGAACGTGTACTCGGACGACGATCTGGAGCTGGAAACCCACATGTCGTTGGCCTTGGCCGCTGGGACCTCCGTGAAGACCTCCCGTCCCTCCCCGGCCCAATTTGAGCGGGCCTACAAGGCGGCTGCCGGTGCCGGGTTCACCCACGTAGTCTCCCTGCACATGTCAGCGAAGCTCTCTGGCACTTTGGAGGCGGCCACGCTGGCGGCGCAACGGTCTGACATCCCCGTGCGTGTAGTGGATTCGGCGACTGTGGGCATGGGACAGGGCAGGGGAGTCCAGGCGGCTGTCGCGGCGGCCCTGCGGGGAGAAGACTCCCAGGCCGTCACCGACGCCGCCATGAGCGCCTGTGCGGCGACTGAAATATATTTCTATGTCCCCAGCCTGGACCAGCTGCGCCGCGGCGGGCGCATCAGCCTCGCCTCTTCCTGGGTCGGCACGGTGCTGGACATCAAACCGCTCCTTGGCATCAAGGGGGGCGCCATTGTGCCCCTGGAAAAAGTTCGTTCGGCCGCCAAGGCGATTGGGCGGCTCGAAGCGCTGGCGGCTGCGGACATCCTCGCCCGGGGGCCGGCAGCCGCCCAAATCAGCGTCCACCACTTCGGCAATGAGACCCAGGCCCGTTCCTTGGGCGATTCCCTGGAAGCGGGGGCGCCAGGACTTGCAGCAGCAACGTTGACACGGTTGCCCGCCGTCCTGGCAGCGCACGCCGGACTCGGTGTCTTGGTTGTCGTGGTGGCCAATACTTTGCCTCCCCCACAGCAGGAGCCATCGCAGCGGTAGTTCACAATGGCCCGCTTGCACCTTTGGGCCGGGGCGCGGTGAGCCTACGGTTGGCCCATGGACGGAGCAGAGGAAGACATCAGGTGGCCCCCGCCGCGCGGCAACGACGCAGGTACGCGCCGTACCGGCCGGGGCCCGCGCGGTCCCCGCTGGGTTGTGTCGCTGCGGGCCCTGGTCGTGGTTCTGGCCATGCTTGCCGCCGCCCTGGGCATGTTGTGGCTGGAGGCCGCCGGCGTGGAAGGCGTGTCGGCCGAGCTGGCCACGCACGAGATGGGCAAAGTCGACGTCCCCCCGCTGGGCACGCAGCTCCCTGATGATCAGACAACCCGTGGCGGGGCGCCGCCCGCCGGGCAGGCCGGGGCTCCTCCCGAGGGTCAGGCCGGCGCGCCTCCCGCCGGGCAGGCCGGGGCTCCTCCCGAGGGTCAAAGGGGGTCTACGCCTGGCGGACAGGCGGGAGCCGCGGCCCCGTCGTCGGAAGGCGTTCTTCTGGTCCATGTTGCCGGGGCAGTCACAAGCCCCGGGGTTGTCAGGCTGGCACCCGGCAGCAGGGTGTACCAGGCGCTCGAGGCCGCCGGGGGAGCGCTGCCCGCCGCCCATTTGGCAGCCTTGAACCTGGCCGCCCAGGTCAGCGACGGGCAGCAAATCCTTGTTCCCACCACCGAGGAAGCTGCGGCGCTGCAGCCACCGGGCGGCGTCGGAGGGTTGGCCTCCGATGCGGTCCCGGGACAAAATTCGGGCGCCGGGGTCCCGCAAGTGCCACTCAACATCAACACGGCATCGATGACCGAACTGGAGACGCTGCCCGGTGTGGGACCCGTGCTGGCAGAACGGATTATTACATGGCGCAATGACCACGGACCTTTCCCCTCAGTTGACGCGTTGGATGCCGTCTCTGGCATCGGTGCGAAAATGCTGGCGGGCATCAGGGACCTGGTGCGTGTTTCATGAGACTCAGGGAACCACGGTGGGCACGATTCATCGACGCCGCGGTGGGAGAGGGTCATCCGGCACCAAGCACAGGCCGCCGGGAGTGGTTCAGGCGTCAGACGGCCCAACTGCGCAGGCGGCTTGCTGCGGCCCACGCAGAACAAGCGGACGCCCAGGAACACCGCCGCCCGGATGCAAGGCTGCTGCCCAGTGTCGTCGCGGTCTGGGGCACA
>JBBSQT010000207.1:0-4436 GCA_038243775.1 Actinomycetales bacterium
TCCCGCACGTCCACGCCGCCCAAGCGCACGGTGCCGGAATCGACGTCGTACAAGCGGGACAAAAGCTGTGCAATGGTGGACTTGCCGGCACCGGAGGAGCCCACCAGAGCAATGGTCTGGCCGGGTTCGGCGCGGAAGGAAATCCCGTGCAGCACGTCCTCACCACCGCGGGTGTCCAGCACGGCCACGTCCTCCAGCGAGGCGAGCGAAACCTTGTCCGCCGACGGATAGCCGAAGCGGACGTCGGTGAATTCCACACCCAGGGGCCCGGGCGGCAGCGCCACGGTGGATTCCTTCTCGGCAATCAGCGGCTTCAAATCGAGGATCTCAAACACCCGGTCAAAGGACACCAACGCGCTCATGATGTCCACGCGGGCATTGGCCAGCGCGGTCAGCGGGGCGTACAGGCGCGTCAACAGCAGGGCCAGCACGACGACGTCGCCCGCGTTCAGCGTGCCCCCTATGGCCAGCGCGCCACCCAGGCCATACACGAGGGCCAGGGCGAGGGAGGAGACCAGCATGAGCGCGGTGAAGAACACGAACTGCAGGATGGCTGTGCGCACGCCGATGTCGCGGACACGGTTGGCGCGGGAGGCGAACTCGCGGGATTCGTCGGCGGGGCGGCCGAAGAGCTTCACGAGCGTGGCGCCGGGGGCGGAGAATCGTTCGGTCATTTGGGTGGACATGTCCGCGTTCAAATCCGCAGCCTCGCGGCGCAGCCCGGCGAGCCGACGGCCGAAGCGGCGGGCCGGCATGAGGAAGATGGGCAGCAGCACCACGGCCAGAACCGTCACCAGCCACGAAGTATTGAGCATGACAATGAGGGTCAGGACCAGTTGCACCGAGTTGGAGACGATGCCGGAGAGCGTACCGGAGAACGCCTGTTGGGCGCCGATGACGTCATTGTTGAGCCGGCTGACGAGTGCGCCGGTGCGCGTGCGGGTGAAGAACGCGATCGGCATGCGCTGCACGTGATCAAAGACCGCCGTGCGCAGATCGAAGATGACGCCCTCGCCCAGGTTCGCCGAAATCCAGCGGATCACCAACGACAGGGCGGCATCCAGCACCGCCACAATCGCGATGAGCACGGCCAGGCGAACCACCACGTCGAGGGCGGTCTTTGCCACAATTGCATTGACGACCTGCCCGGCCAGAACGGGGGTCGCCACGGCAAGCGCCGCCGACACCACCGAGAGCACCACAAAAATCAGCAGCTTCCTGCTGTAGGGCTTGGCAAAGAGGACCGTCCGGCGCAGCGTGTCCTTCGCAATGCCGCCGTTGGACTTGTCCGAGCGCATGGTGCTCCAAAGTGAGCTCCAGGCCGCGCCTTCCATACTCATGCGTTTTGTTCCTTAATCATTAAGAGGGCAAGCTACAAGCCTAAACGCCCGGCCCCGTGCAGGGAATTCCTTTGTGCCCAATTCCGCTGCCGGCGCGCCTTTGTCTGCGTCGCTGACCCTTGCTCCGTGCATCGTTCCCAAGTACGACGGCGCGCCGCCGCGAATCCCGGGACTACCCGCTGGTTGTGCGTGAGTCAAATCACCGGTGTCATATAAGCGTAACAATGGGAAATATTCCCTCTTCTTTTTCGGCGCGTGGGTGGTACCGTCCAATTATGGGCTGTCCGTGACCCAAACTCCCACGGATCGTTTTTACTCTGCACACAAAGGAAATTTCTCATGAACCGTCGCAGCTTCGGACTCGTTGGCATACTGGCAGCAGCCTCATTGGCCCTGGCCGCCTGCGGCGGAGCCGCGGGCGACGGCGGCAGTGGCGGCAGCCCGGCGTCGGGCGGGGACACCTCGTTGAGCAGCATCAAGGACGCGGGCACCATCATCTTCGCCACGGAAGGAACCTACAAGCCGTTCAGCTTCCATGCAGGCGGCGCTGGCGAACTGACCGGTTACGACGTGGACGTGGCCAAGGCCGTGGCCGACAAGCTCGGTGTGAAGGCCAAGTTCGAAGAAACCCAGTGGGACTCCATCTTCGCCGGTCTCGAGGCAAAGCGCTTCGATGCCATTGCCAACCAGGTGACCATCAACCCCACGCGGGCGGAAAAGTATGACCTGTCGACCCCCTACACCGTCTCGCAGGGCGTCATCGTCACGCTGGGGAGCAACAACGACATCAAGTCCTTTGCCGATCTGAAGGGCAAGACCACCGCGCAGTCACTCACCAGCAACTGGTACACCTTGGCCAAGGACAGCGGCGCCAACGTGGAGGCCGTTGAAGGCTGGGCTCAGTCCGTCTCACTGCTCAAGGACGGCCGTGTCGACGCGAGCGTCAATGACAAGCTGACTTTCCTGGACTACCAGGTGACCAACCCGAATTCCGGCCTGAAGATTGCCGCGACCACCAAGGAATCCTCGGACTCCGCATTCGCATTTCGCAAGGGATCCACGGCACTCACGGCCGCCGTCGACACGGCGTTGAAGGACCTGACCACCGACGGGACCCTGTCCAAGCTCAGCGAAAAGTACTTTGGCCAGGATGTCAGCAAGTAGTTTGAGAGCCCTCGGCCACTTCCTGCGTGGGCCCGGGGGCGCACCGCACTCCGCGGCAGCCCGCAGGTTAGGGTTCAGCCATGGACTTTAACCTCTTCTGGAGTTCCTTGGGCCCCATGTTGTTGGGTGCCGTCAAGGGCACGATTCCGCTGACGCTGGTCTCCTTTGTCCTGGGCTTGCTGATTGCCCTCATCATTGCGGTCATGCGCATCAGCACCAACAAGCTGGCCAGCGGTGTGGGCCGCGTGTACGTTTCGATCATCCGCGGCACTCCCCTGCTGGTTCAGCTGTTCGTGATTTTCTACGGCTTGCCCGCCATGGGTGTGAAGCTCGATCCCTGGCCCAGCGCCATCATCGCCTTCTCCCTGAACGTGGGCGGTTATGCGGCTGAAATCATTCGCGCCGCCATCCTCTCGGTGCCGCAGGGCCAGTGGGAGGCCGGGCACATGATCGGCATGTCCCGGAACCAGACGCTGATGCGAATCATCCTGCCGCAGGCTGCACGGGTGTCCGTCCCGCCCCTGTCCAACACCTTTATTTCGTTGGTCAAGGACACCTCGCTGGCATCCCTGATCCTGGTCACCGAGATGTTCCGCGTGGCCCAACAGGTGGCGGCCTTCAGCCAGGAATTCATGCTGCTTTACCTCGAGGCGGCACTGATCTACTGGGTCATCTGCCTCATCCTGTCGACAGCCCAAAGTAGCGTAGAAAAGAGGCTGGACCGCTATGTTGCCCACTGATCCCGTCCTTCAGGTCCGCGGTCTCACCAAGGCATTCGGTACCAACACCGTCCTGCGCGGCATCGACCTCGATGTTCCCCGCGGCAAAGTGGTGGCCCTGATTGGCCCGTCCGGGTCCGGCAAAACCACCATCTTGCGCTCCCTCAACGGTCTTGAGACGCCCGACGCCGGAAAAGTCACCGTGGGTGCCCGGGACGATTCCGGGCTTGCCGCCCTAAGCATCGACTTCGGCTCAGCCGAATCGAAGAAGGCCCGCGCCCAGCAGATATCGCTTTTGCGCGATCGCAGCGCCATGGTGTTCCAGCACTACAATCTCTTTCCCCACAAGACGGTCCTGCAGAATGTGATTGAGGGCCCGGTCCAGGTGCAGAAGCGCCCCCGCGCTGAGGCGGTCGCCGAGGCGGAGAAACTGCTGGCGCGTGTCGGTCTGAGCGACAAACGCGATGCTCACCCCTTTGAACTTTCCGGTGGCCAGCAGCAACGCGTCGGCATTGTCCGGGCCCTGGCGTTGAAGCCCCAGCTGTTGCTGTTTGATGAGCCGACCTCAGCCCTGGACCCCGAACTGGTGGATGACGTCCTGGCTGTTATCAAGGAACTGGCCGACGAAGGCTGGACCATGGTCATCGTCACCCACGAGCTGGCATTCGCCCGGCAAACAGCGGACGAGGTCGTTTTCATGGACGGCGGCGTCGTCGTCGAACGCGGTCCCGCAAGCCAGGTGCTGCGCAATCCCCAGCACGAACGCACCCAGCAATTCGTCCGCCGCCTGCTGCACGAAAGCTAACACTCCCCCTCCGACCCTCCCTCCTCCCTCCCTTACTTCCCTCCCTCCCTCCAACGCCGCAGCACCACCCGGGCCATATTTCCCAACGCCGCAGCACCACCCGGGCCATATTCCCCAACGCTGCAGCACCTGTGGATAACCTCTGCGAGATTTCTCAGCAAAGCCCACAATTGATGGATGGAGACCAACGACGAATTCCCCAAGGAAAGCGCTCCGTTCACGTATCGCGAAGCTCTCACCATGGGCCTCTCGCCCGACCAGTTGCGGACCAAGCTGGTAGCTCACGTCAGCCGTAGCATTTACCGCCCGGCTGGTTGGGAATTTGAGCTGGGCAAAGCCGCCCGGGCACTATCTGCAGCTTCTCCAGGAGCCTGGATCTCGCATTCCACAGCAGCCGTGCTTCACGAA
>JBBSQT010000208.1:0-4432 GCA_038243775.1 Actinomycetales bacterium
CTGACGCTCACCACAGCCATCGAAACCATCGAGTACCGCGTGGACTCAGTGGAGACACACGACAAGGACACGCTGAAAACCAGCGCAATCTGGGACGTCGTTCCCGGGCGGCTGGTGCTGATCAGCTGCTACACCGAGGACCCGTGGGGAAAGAACATCGTGGTCGTCGCCTCACCCGTCAAAAAATAGCCCTCGCGAGCAACCGCCCACCAAGACCAAAACGGCCACCAACCCACAAGGGGCGGGTGGCCGTCCGGCGCCAGAGGCGGGACGCCGACTCAGGCGTCGCCGTCGAACAAGCTGGTGACCGAGCCGTCCTCGAAAACTTCCTTGATGGCACGGGCCAGCAGCGGCGCAATGGAGAGCACCGTCAGGGTTTCGAAGCGCTTCTCTGCCGGAATGGGCAGCGTGTCGGTGACCACCACCTCGCGGGCACCGCAGTTCGCCAGGCGCTCGGCGGCCGGGTCGGAGAACACGGCGTGGGTGGCGGCGATGATGACATCCTTGGCACCGGCATCCTTGAGGACCTTCACGGCGCCGGCGATGGTTCCGCCGGTGTCGATCATGTCATCGATCAAGACACAGGTGCGCCCCTCAACCTGGCCCACCACGGTCTTGGACACGGCCTGGTTGGGCACGGTCAGATCGCGGGACTTGTGCACGAAGGCCAACGGGGCCCCGCCCAAACGCTCGGCCCACTGCTCAGCCACGCGCACGCGGCCGGTGTCCGGCGAAACCACTGTGACGGCGTCGTCCCCGATGACCTTGCGGATGTGCTCAGCCAACAACGGGATGGCGAAGAGGTGGTCCACGGGGCCGTCGAAGAAGCCCTGGATCTGCGCGGTGTGCAGGTCAACGCTCATGATCCGGTCGGCGCCGGCGGTCTTGTACATGTCCGCGACCAGGCGCGCCGAGATCGGCTCGCGGCCGCGGCCCTTCTTGTCCTGGCGTGAATACGGGTAGAACGGCGCCACCACGGTGATGCGCCGGGCCGAGGCGCGCTTCATGGAGTCAACCATGATCAGCTGCTCCATGAGCCAGTTGTTCAACGGCGCCGGGTGGGCCTGGATGATGAAGACCTCCTTGCCGCGCACGCTCTCGCCGGAACGGACGTAGATCTCACCGTTGGCGAAATCGTAGGCCGACATGGGCAGCAGCTCAGTCCCCAAACAGCGCGCCACTTCCTCAGCCAGCTCCGGATGGGCGCGGCCGGTCGCCAACACCAGCTTCTTGTCGACATTATGAACTAGTTCACTCATGATTTTCTTTCTCGCGGTGGTGGGGTCGGTGAGAAGTTTTAGTTGGCTGCGGTGTTCGCGGCTGTGTGGTCTGCAGCAGCTGAGTGTGCGGCTTGGGACTTGCCGGCGGCCTGGGCGGAGACGCTGCCCGGGCGGTGCTCGGCGGTCCAGCCTTCGACGCTGCGCTGGGGGGCCACGGTCAGTGTCAGTGCACCGGCCGGAACATCCTTGCGAACAATGGCGCCGGCACCCGTGAATGCACCGTCCCCCACAGTCACGGGTGCCACGAAGACCGTGTTCGAACCCGTGCGGACGCCCGAGCCGATCACGGTGCGGTGCTTGTTCACGCCGTCGAAGTTGGCCGTGATGTTGCCGCAGCCGATGTTGGTGTCCTCGCCGATTTCGGTGTCGCCGGCATACCCCAGGTGGCTGAGCTTGGAGCCGCGCCCGATCGTGACGTTCTTCGTCTCATAGAACGCCCCGATCTTGCCGTCGGCGCCCAGCACGGTGCCGGGGCGCAGGTAGGTGAACGGACCGACATGGGCTCCCTCGCCGATGACGGCGCCTGAGCCATGGGTGCGGGTCACCTCGGCACCTTCGCCGATCTGCACGTCGGTCAGGGTTGAGTCGGGACCCACCACGGCGTTGCTCGCCACCGTGGTTGCCCCGTGCAGCTGGGTGCCGGGCAGGATGGTGACGTCCTCCGCCAGCCGCACTGTGGAGTCAATCCAGGTGGTGGCGGGGTCGATCACGCTCACGCCAGCACGCATCCAGCCTTCAACGGTGCGGCGGTTGTGTTCGGCGCCCAGCGCCGCAAGCTGCACGCGGTCATTGGCGCCTTCCACCTGCCAGCGGTCGGTCGTGGAAACGGCGGCGACCCGGCCGCCGTCGTTCCTGGCCAGGGAAAGCACATCGGTGAGGTACATCTCGCCCTGGTTGTTGTTCGTGGTGACGGACTTGAGGGCCTCGCGCAGGACGGCGGCGTCGAAGGCGTAGATGCCGGAGTTGATCTCCCGGATGGCGCGCTCGGCGTCGGTGGCGTCCTTGTGCTCGCGGATGCCCAGGACGGTGCCGTCCGCCCCGTCGCGCAGGATGCGGCCGTAGCCGGCGGCGTCCTCGAGAACCGCGGTCAGCACGGTGACGGCGTTGGCATCTGCGGTGTGCGTGGCGACGAGTTCGGTGAGCAGCTCCGTGGTCAGCAGGGGCACGTCGCCGTACGTGACCACCACCGTTCCGGTGACGGTTTCCTGGGCGTCGAGGGCCTCCAGCGCCTGCTGGACCGCGCGGCCGGTGCCGGGGACGGCGTCCTGGTCAACGATGTGCGCGGTATCATCCAGCGCCGCAATGTTCGCCGCAACGAGGTCACGTTCGTGCCGGACGACGACGGCCAGCTTCCGGGGGTTCAACCCCTTGGCCGCGGCCATTGCATGGCCGACCATTGAAATGCCGCCAATGGTGTGCAAAATCTTGGGTGTGCGTGACTTCATCCGGGTACCGGCACCAGCGGCCAAGACGATGACGGCTGCAGGATTGATGGTGGGGATGTCTTGGCGGCTCACTAAGTGGCACTCCTGCCCGGACACAAGTCCGTTGTCAAACGTAGGCAATGGGAAACTATTCCATGGTACCTGCTCGGGCCCAGTGGCCATGCTTTTGAAAAGTGGTTCCGCCCACAGGATTCGAACCTGTACTCCACAGCTCCAAAGGCTGGGGTGCTGCCGTTACACCAGGGCGGACCATGCGCCACTTGCTCTCGCTAGAAGCTCACGAGAATATAGTGTGCCACGGCGATGGCGTCTTGCGCGACTTGAGCGCGGACGCGTCACCGAATTTATTGGCCCCAAGTGGCAAAGCTCACAGCCGGCGCGGTCCCAGCACCTGCCAGTTCCTGCGCACCATTGCTTTCCAATGGTGCGCCATGACAGGACCTGCGCACCGTTGGCTTCTAACGACGCGTCGCCGCTATCGTCGTGAGGGCCCGCTGGACCCAACGCAGCATCTCTTGCGGGTAATACATGGCCACGGCAGCCCTGAAATGCAGGGTGGGCACATCCGCAACCACGAAGACGTTGCCCCGGCGAAGGTCCTCTTTCCAAGCTTCTTCGTTGTTGTGATAATCCTTGCCATCAATTTCAAGCCCCAGCAGGCCATCCACCAGTGCGTCAAGATGCCCCATGCCGGGAACGCTGGCCTGTCCCTGGACGTTGTAGCCGGCCTTTTTCAGGTGGTACCGGGCGCAGGTTTCTGCAATGGACATTGATTGCGGGTCAATCATGTCAATGATCTTGCGGATGCGGGCATCGTTGCGGCGGTTGAACAAGCGCCGCAGCTGGGCGAGGGTGCATTTTTTCTTGTAGATGGTCGATTCCAGGACACAGAGGATCTCCAGCTCCGTTCCGCATTGGGCACAGTGGCGCAGGATGTCCCTAAGACGGAGCTTGCCCTGATTCCTGTGCGTCACACAGCCCGGTACGGGGCGGCCGTGAGCCGTTGCCACGTGTGGAATTTTCTGGTCGTGGAGCACCCAGAGCCCTTCTTCCTTGGCCCGGCCAAAGCACGTCAGCTCCGCCTGATTGCTGGCCAGGTGCTCCGCAATGGGCGTGGAGCCAGCGGTGGCATAAACACCCGGACATACTTTCCTGATGGCCCCTGATTCCACGGCCAAGCGAATGTGCCGGTCTGAGAATCCTCGTTCCAGGAGGACGCTTCGCCGGACCGTGGCGCCCAGAGCTGCAACAACTGTTTCAATTGGCCGTGCTTGACGGCTGCTTCTTTTATTCATGGCACCCATGGTTGGCCAGAATGGGAGGCTGCGACAGCCCCGGCGTCGTCAGTGTGTACAAGCCGGGAGGGGTGATTGGCTGTGCAGGAAACGCTGTGGCGCACCATTGCGATTCAATGGTGCGCCATGACAGGAGCTGCGCACCGTTGCGCAACAACGGTGCGCAGCTGCCTGCAGCGGCGGGCCTGGCTCTCTGCAGCGGCGGGCCTGGCTCTCTGCAGCTGGCGGGCCTGGCTCTCTGCAGCTGGCGGGCCTGGCTCTCTGCAGCTGGCGGGCCTGCAGCGGCCGGGCCCGGCGGAGTGCCCGGCGGCCGGCGGGTGCTACTCCAGGACTTCGGAGGCGTGGAGCCACTCAAGTTCCAGGCCCGCGCGCTCGGTGGCGAGCTTGGCCAGCTTGGCCTGGAGGTCCGCGA
>JBBSQT010000209.1:0-4432 GCA_038243775.1 Actinomycetales bacterium
CCTGTTGGTGACCTTTTCCCAGTAGAAGCTGGCGATGACGGGGAACACCAGGGCACCCCACAGCGCGCCGACAAAGACCAGCAAATCCAGGATGTTCAGATGGCTGCTGGCGAAGAACAAGCCAGCGCCCGTGGCGGCGATCATGGTGATCCGGCCGACGAACAACATGGTCTTCGGCTTCGCCTCACCCTTTTTGGCGATGTTTTGCCCGTAGACATCGGCCATCATGATCGAGGACATGGCCGACAGGTCCGAGTCTGCGGTGGAGGACAGCGCACCGATGATCATGACCAGGAAAATGCCCAGCAGAACGGGGCTCAGATACGTTGCGGCCATCTGCGGGATCAAGTTGTTCGTGTCCCCGTCCAGCGGCGCAACACCGGCATACAGGGCCATGACGCCCAACATGCCAACGCCGATGATCGTGGCACCGTACCCCACCGTTGCCGTGACAAAGGTCTTCTTGATCAAATCCTCGCGGACGGCAAAGAGCCGCTGGGCAATGGTCTGGTTGCCTATGGCATAGGCGAGCACGGCGGCAATGTAAGGCGCGCCCTGGTTCAAGAACGCTTCGGAAGAGAAGAAGTTTGACTGCTCGGGGGTCAGGTTTGCGGCGCCCGTGACCAACATGTCGGGTCCGCCGGCAGCGAAGAACACCACCGGGATGATGATCACAACGGCGCCCAGCATGGCGAACACCTGCACGGCGTCCGTGAGCACCGAAGCCCGGAACCCGGACCACAGTGAGTACAGCAGGATTCCGGCCCCGATGAAGAGGATGCCCTGGGTGAAGCTGAAGGGAGAGAGCAGGGCAATCAAGGCCCCGCCGGCAATGAAGTTCGAGGTGATGCTGACCATCGAGCCCACAATGTTGGAGCCGGCGAGCATCAACTGGCTGGACTTGCCGTGCCGGGCATACATGACCTCCGCGAGCGTGTGGGCCTTGGGCGCCACGGCGCGTATCCGTTTGCCAAAGGGGTAGATGAACAAGATCATCAGCGCACCCCACAGCCCGTAGTGGATGGGCCCGGAGATCCCGTAGGTGTAGCCGGAGGTGGCCGATGCGTACATTGACGACGCCCAGATCCAGGTGGCCGTCATGCTGCCGGCAGAGATGCCGAAGCCGACCTTGTTTCCGGCGGTCATGTAGCCGTCGGCGTTCTCTTTCTTGCGTCCAATAAACAAGGTCATGAGGAAGGTGCTGCCAAAGAACAGCACCAAAAGTCCTATTACCGTCCAGCTCCCCAGCTGGTGAAGTTCTGCGCCATCCGGCACTATTCGTATCCTTTCGCAAGGGCGGAATTCACCGGGATTCCGCCAAGACCAGTGTGCGCCGCCCGAAAAAGAGGTGCTTGAAGCAATCCGGTGAAGGATCATCAGGCGCACTTTCCCGCCCGGGACCAGCCGCCAAGGCAAGCAGTTTTATCTGCGCAGGCGGCCCAAAGCGGCACGCCGTCACAGGGCGCGTCCACTACCGGAAATCCAACGGCTGACGTTCAGCCGGCAACGGGAACACAACAGGTTCAAGGCCGGATTTCATTGCCCGGTCGAACCAATAACGTACCCAACGGTAACAGCCAATTTTTGATTCGTTGTGGTGTTGCGCGTTTCACGGGATAACAATGGCCCAACCATTGCCGTTGCGGGCGGCCACGGAGCGCCGGTTGGGCGCCGGCTGGACGGCCACGGGGCGCCGGCCGCCGGAGGGCTTAGGGCAGGAAGGGTGCGGTTCCCGTTCCCTGCGCCAACAGCCGTGCCAAATTTTCGGCGGTGGTGAGGTTTTCGCCCAGGAGGTTGGGTTTTCCCGCTCCGTGGTAGTCGGAAGACCCGGTCACGATCAAGCCGCGGTCACGGGCCAACCCGCGCAGCCACTCACGGCCTTCGGCAGGATTGTCCCGGTGGTCAACCTCCAAACCCAGCAGGCCGGCGTCGATCATGTCATGAAAGGTTTCGGGAGCAGCCACTCGCCCCCGGGCCGCCGCCACGGGGTGGGCGAACACCGGCACTCCCCCGGCGGCGCGGACGAGCTCCACGGCCAGCACGGGATCCGGCGCGTAGTGGCTGACAAAGTAGCGTGAGTGCGAGGTGAGGATGCTGGCGAACGCTTCGTTCCTGTCGGCCACAATGCCTGCCGCCACCAGGGCGTCGGCAATGTGGGGGCGCCCGATGGTGGCGCCGGGGGCAACGTGGGCGCTCACGTCATCCCAGTTCAGCGGGTAGTCCTCGGCGAGGCGCTCCACCATGCGCTCGGCCCGGGTCTGGCGGGCGACCTTGGCCTTGGTGATCTCCTCCAACAGGCCTGGGTCGGTGGGGTCGTGGAGGTAGCACAGCAGGTGGACGCTGACGCCCCGTTCGGTTTTGCAGGAGATCTCCATGCCGGGCACCAGCCCCACCCCGTGAAGCCTGGCGGCCGCCAAAGCCTCAGTCCAGCCGTCGGTGGAGTCGTGGTCGGTCAGCGCCATGACATCAAGGCGCGCCGCGGCAGCCGCCGCGACCAAGTCGGCAGGCGGCTGGGTGCCGTCGGAAATATTTGAGTGCGTATGCAGATCGATCCTCACGCTCCAAGCGTACGTCGCTTCCGTCCCCCCTTTGTCCCTTGGTGCCGCCGGTGGGAGACTTGAGGGGTGAACCAGACAGAGCAAACCTCCGTGCACCCCGCCCCTTCCAGCGATCAGCCCCTAGAGGAGCGTGTGAACAACCGTTCGCACCGCCCCGAATCGGAGGCTTTCCGCACTTTCATGGCGTCCAGCTGGGCCTCCGCGTCCGCTGAACTGCCGGCCCGGGCCGAGGTGGCAGACCACGCCGCCCGCCGCCGTCGTGCCATTTCCGAACTGTTCCCGGGCGAACGCCTGGTGATTCCCGCCGGACCGCTGAAGGTCCGATCCAATGACTGCGACTACCGCTTCCGCCCGCACTCCGCCTTTGCGCACCTGAGCGGCCTGGGCGTGGACCATGAGCCCGACGCCGTTCTGGTGCTGGACCCCGTGGCCGAGGGGGAAGGGGACGACGGCGGCAACCACCTCGCCACCCTCTACTTCCGTCCCATGGCCGGCCGGGACACGAAGGCGTTCTACGCGGATTCGCGCAGCGGCGAGTTCTGGATTGGCCGCCGCCCCACCCTGGCGGAATTCGCGGCCCAGCTGGGACTGCCCACTGCCGACGTCACCGACCTTGAAGTGGGCATCACCAAAAATGTTGGCGAGCCCAGCGTGGGCGGCACGTCCATCCGACTGGTCCGCAAGGTCGACGAGAACATCGACGCCCTTGTGGACACGGCGCGCTACAACACTGCGGCGAACCCCGACAACCTCGATTTCGGCGCCCTCGACGACCTCGACGGCAAGCTGGCCGAGGCCCTGTCCGAGCTGCGCCTGATCAAGGACGCTTGGGAAGTCGAACAGATGAAGATTGCCGTTGCCGCCACGGTCAACGGCTTCGAAGACATCGTGAAGTCCCTGCCGCGCGCCGTCGCCCACCAGCGCGGGGAGCGCGTCGTGGAGGGCGCCTTCTTCGCCCGCGCCCGTGAGGAAGGCAACGAGCTCGGCTACGACACGATCGCCGCCGCCGGCAACAACGCCACCGTGCTGCACTGGAACCGCAACACGGGAACCGTCAATGCGGGCGAAATGCTGCTCGTGGACGCCGGCGTCGAGGCCGACTCTCTGTACACCGCGGATGTCACCCGCACGCTGCCCGTCAACGGCAAGTACTCGGACGTCCAGCGCAAGATCTACCAGGCCGTCCTGGATGCAGCCGATGCCGCCTTCGCCGTCGCCGTGCCCGGCCGCAAGTTCCGCGACGTCCACACGGCCGCCATGGAAGTCCTGGCGGACCGCCTCGCTGCTTGGGGACTCCTGCCGGTTTCCGTGGAAGAGGCACTGTCGGCAGAGGGCCAGCAGCACCGCCGCTGGATGCCGCACGGCACCAGCCACCACCTCGGCATGGACGTGCACGACTGCGCCCAGGCCCGCGCCGAACTCTACCTGGACGGCGTCATCACCGAGGGCATGGTGTTCACCATCGAGCCCGGCCTGTACTTCAAGGAAGAGGACCTGGCCATCCCGGCCGAGTACCGCGGCAACGGCGTGCGCATCGAGGACGACATCCTCATCACCGCCAACGGCCCCGTCAACCTCAGCGCGGCGCTGCCCCGCACCCCCGAGGACGTCGAGGCGTGGATGGCGGCCCTCTCCGCCTAGCGCACGCTGCGTTTCCCGTGCTGCGTTTTTGCCGCCGCTCCCGCATATTGCCGCCACTCCCCCGGCGGCGCTATGCGGGAGCGGCGGCATTCTGGGTTAAGGTGCGACGGCGGGAGCCCACCTTTGCGCCTGCCCCCGGTGTGCGCCGCAGTCATGTGCGCCGCCCTCACGCGCAGCGCTGACCTCACGCGCAGCGCTGCCCTCACTCCCCCGAGATGAGCGCCTTGAGAGCG
>JBBSQT010000210.1:0-4419 GCA_038243775.1 Actinomycetales bacterium
CCCATTGCGATCAGCATGGAGACGGCCCACAAGAAGGCAGCACCCCAACCGCCGAGGTCGGCGATGGAAGCGCCGAGGGTTGCAATCAGGGCAGCTGGCATGGTCATCGACATGGCGAATCCGTCGAACCATCGCATCTTCTTTGGTAATTGCTCGGAGCTCTCTGGGAGCGTCAACTGCTCAGACATGCTTACCTCTCTCAATCGGTGATCGTATGGGACAACTAGTCCTAAGAACAACTAGAAGCCTGTCAAAATTGTTGTGAAAGTCAATAGTTAGGTGCAAATCCGTATTTTGAACAACAAATCTTTCAAAGTTCATGTTGACGCCAAGTGTAACCCGGCTATAGTGATCTACATCATCCTTTGACGATCTCCTCTAGAAAGAGACATTGAATCCATGACTGCCGTATCGGTGCCCACACGCACACAGTTGTTCATCGCCGGAGAATATTCGGACGGGAGCGGACAGGAACGCTATGACGTAACCAGCCCGTCCACCGGCGAACACATCGCCTCCATCCCGGTTCCCACCGAAGCTGACCTGAACCTGGCAGTGGCCAAGGCCCACGCAGCCAAGGGCGCCTGGCAGAAGCTCGGCGTCTTCAAGCGCGCAGAGATCTGCCACAAGATTGGCGACGCCATGGAAGCCCGCGTTGACGAGCTTGCCCGCATCCAGTCCACCGAGCAGGGCAAGCCGCTGGCTGAGTCCATTGCCGATGTCAAGGAAGCTGCCCAGCTCTTCCACCTGCACGCCGAAGATGCCATCCGCCTCAACGGCGAGACCATCCCCTCCTCCGACACCGACAAGCGCATGTTCACCTTCCGCGCTGCCGTGGGTGTCTGGGCCATCATCACCCCCTGGAACTTCCCGCTGCTGATGTTCGCGGAGTTCGTTGCACCCGGCCTGGCCACGGGCAACGCCCATGTCGTGAAGCCGCCGGCAAACACGGCACTGACGGTCCTCGCCGCCATGGAATGCCTGATTGAAGCAGGCGTGCCCGAAGGCTTGGTGTCCATCCTCCCCGGCGAAGGCGACTTCGGTGCCAAGCTGGTGTCCCACGATGGCATTGACGCCATTGGCTTCATTGGTTCCTCGGCAACAGCAGCCAAGATCCAGAAGACTGCCGGCCTGAAGCGCTCCATCATGGAATGCTCGGGCAACGGTCCCGTCGTCGTCCTGGCGGATGCCGACCTCAAGCGTGCCGCCAAGGCCGCCGTGGACGGCACCTACTTCTGTGCCGGCCAGGTGTGCTGTGCCACGGAGCGCGTGATTGTCCACAAGGACATCCACGAAGCGTTCGTCAAGGAGGTTCTGGAATACGCCAAGGCCACCGTCAAGCTCGGCGATCCCTTTGCCGAAGACACCAACCTTGGCCCGCTGAACAACGAGCTGGTTGCCCAAAAGATGGACGCCCACATGGCGGATGCCCGCGAACGCGGCCTCGACATCCTCATGGGTGGCCAGCGCAGCTCCGACTTCCCGACGGACCTCTACTACGAATTCACCGTGGTGGACAACGTGAGCGAAGAGAGCCTGCTCGGCCGTGAAGAGTCCTTCGGCCCGGTCCTACCGATCATTGTTGGCGAAGACGACGACGACATCCTGCGCATTGCCAACGCCGATGCGCTGGGTCTGCAGGGTGCAGTCTTCACGCAGAGCATGAAGAGCGCATACCGCTTCATGGAGGAAATGGAAGTTGGCCAGGTTGTTGTCAACGACTCCAACGGCTGGTGGGACATCAACATGCCCTTCGGCGGTGCGGGCGGCAAGGGCACCGGTTGGGGACGCATTGGCGGCGTCCACACCCTGCTCGACATGACGGACCTGCGCACAGGTGTTATCCACCTCAGCTAAGGTACTTGTTAGGTGCGGCTGTGGCGATGCGGATGTATCGCCACAGCCGTTCCGCAATTAATAAGGCATTCGTTCCAGCCGCAGCCCCGAAGGACCCACAATGACTGAACTTGATGAAATCGACCGCCAGCTCATCGCCGTGCTTCAGCTCGACGGGCGCAAATCCTTCAAGGAAATTGCCGAGGAAACCGGCATCCCCGCCTCCTCGGTCCGGTACCGGGTGCAACGCCTGGAGGAATCCGGGACGCTGCAGATCGTGGGAATCGCCAACCCGCTCTCCATTGGTTTTGACCGCTTGGCGTTGATTGGTGTGCGGTGTGCGCCGGGCAAGGCCCGCAAGGTCTGCCAGGCGCTGGCGGAGCTGGAAGAGTCCAGCTACGTGGTGCTGACCACCGGCAGCTATGACGTCATGGTGGAAGTGGTGTGCCGGGACCTGGGCCACTACACGGAGCTACTCTATGACCGGCTGCAATTAATCGACGGCGTCTCGTCAACGGAGACGTTCTTTGTTTTGGAGGCGCACAAGCTCGCCTACGGCTGGGGCGTTGGCCCGGCGCCGATGCTGGCCAACGGCTACACCGGCATTCAGGCGGCCGCGGAGCCAACGGACTAAACAGCTGGAACCGCACCAGCAAAAAGTGGCCCGCACCGGCGGCTGAACAATCGCAATGATTTTCAGCCGCCCGTGCGGGCCATTCGTTTAAATGGGGTCAGCGTCCTGTGCCGCCGTACACGGTCGCTTCGCCTTCGCCGTCCAGGCCGAAGACCTGGTGGACCGCACGCACTGCCGTGTCCAGCAGGTCTGCGCGGGTCACAACGGAAATCCGGATCTCGGAGGTGGAGATCAAGTCGATGTTCACGCCGGCGTCGGACAGGGCTTTGAAGAAGCTGTAGGAGACGCCCGGGTTGGAGCGCATGCCGGCACCGATGAGGGAGAGCTTGCCGATCTTGTCGTCGTAGATCAGGTCCTCGAAGCCAACTTCTTCCTGCTGGGCGCGCAGGGCGGCAAGTGCCTCTTCTCCTTCGACCATGGGCAGGGTGAAGGAGATGTCCGTCTTGCCGGAACCGCGCGTGGAAATATTCTGCACGATCATGTCGATGTTGGTGTGCGCGCCGGCGATGATGCCGAAGATCAGCGCGGCCTTTCCGGGGATGTCCGGCACGCCAACAACCGTGACTTTGCCTTCGGACCGGTCGTGGGCCACGCCGGAGATGATTGGCTGCTCCAAGGCAACTCCCTCTGAGATTTTGATTTTGTCGTCTGGGCTGGGCAGGACCCAGGTTCCTTCATTGTCGCTGAAGGAGGACCGCACGTGGATGGGAAGTCCAAAACGGCGGGCGTATTCCACGCAGCGCAGGTGCAGGATCTTGGCTCCGGAGGCCGCCATTTCGAGCATTTCCTCGCTGGAGATCTTGTCAATCTTCTGCGCCGTGGAGACCACGCGCGGATCAGCGGTGTAGACGCCGTCGACGTCGGTGTAGATCTCGCAAACATCCGCGCTCAAGGCCGCCGCGAGGGCAACGGCCGTCGTGTCGGAACCCCCGCGGCCCATCGTGGTGATCTCGTGCGTTTGGCGGCTCATGCCCTGGAAACCGGCCACAATGGCCACCTTGCCCTTGTCCAGGGCGGTGCGGACCCGGTGCGGGTCCACGTCAATGATGCGGGCCTTGCCGTGGATGCCGTCGGTGATCATGCCGGCCTGGCTGCCGGTGAAGGACTGGGCCACGCCGCCCTCGGCACTGATGGCCATGGCCAGCAGTGCCATGGAAATTCGTTCGCCGGCGGTCATGAGCATGTCCAGCTCGCGGGCCGGTGGATGTTCGGAGACCTGCGCGGCCAGATCCAGCAGCTCATCGGTGGTGTCGCCCATGGCCGAAACCACCACAACGACTTCATGGCCGGCAGCCTGGGTGCTGACAATGCGGCGGGCGACACGCAGAATGCCCGCGGCGTCGGACACGGAGGAACCGCCGTACTTTTGAACGATCAGGCTCATGGATGCACACTCATTGGCTTACCTAACGCAACACTCGATGGAGAGGAAACTTGCTGCCGCTCGCGCTGGGCCGCGCCGCGCGCAGGGCCGGGCGGCATCATCAGCGCCGAAGGCAGTTGAGGCAAGTTTAGCCCGGGGCCGGGTCAACGTGGAATTACGCCGTCCACATGTTGGTCCATTACGGTCCATTTTCTAAGGAAACACCGCTAATGTCCGACGGCGGGATGATGCCTGCCGCGCCCGTCCCACCTTAGGCTGGTCCCAAGTCCGCATTCGCGGACGCAAGGGAGGCACGAGATGACCGATTCCCAGCCACCACCGCCCGACGCAGCACACCCGCACGAGCAACCACCGCCGCCCGACGCAGCACCGCCACACCCGCCTGGTGCGGCACCGCCGCCCGAACCGTCACACCCGCGCGAGCATCCACCGCCGCCCGAACCGTCTGGCACGAGTTTCACCGGGGCAGAAGCTTTCAGTCCCGGCCCGTTTCACGGGCTGAGCGCCACCGGGCTCTCCCGCAGCTTCGGTGAGGTGCACGCCGTCGTGAACATGGATCTGCAGG
>JBBSQT010000211.1:0-4413 GCA_038243775.1 Actinomycetales bacterium
CGGCCCTGAGCACTGCCGCAAACAACGCGTAGCGCCGACAAGCGGCACAATTAAACCTGTGGGCCCGATGCCAGGGCCCGCATATTTTTATTTTGTTTTATGCAAGTCTGCATATCTCATTCAATTGCGCATAAGGAGTAATGCTGTGGCCACTGTGGGTCAATGGATTTCCGGGGCCCGGTTGAGGACGCTGCCCATGGCAATTGCGCCGGTCATTATTGGTACCGCGGCGGCCTTCGGCATGGGCGGACTGCACTGGGGGCGTGCCGTGCTGGCGGCGCTGGTGGCGTTGCTGCTGCAGGTTGGCGTGAACTACGCGAACGACTATTCCGACGGCATCCGCGGAACCGACGAGGTCCGGGTGGGTCCGCTGCGCCTGGTGGGAAGCGGGGTGGCGAAACCGTCGCACGTGAAGATGGCGGCGTTTTCCGCCTTTGGCCTGGCCATGCTTGCCGGGCTGTTCCTGGTGATTCTCTCTCAGGCGTGGTGGCTGCTGCTGGTGGGTGCAGGCGCCGTCCTTGCCGCGTGGGGCTACACCGGCGGCAAAAACCCGTATGGCTACATGGGGTTGGGCGATGTTTTCGTCTTTGTCTTCTTCGGACCCGTGGCGACCCTGGGCACCACCTTCACGCAGACGGGCGGGGTGAGCGCAGCGGCAGTCCTGGGTTCAATCTCAACGGGACTCATCGCCGTCGCACTTCTCATGGCGAACAATGTCCGCGACATCCCCACGGACACCGAGGTGGGCAAGCGGACCCTCGCGGTGCGGCTGGGGGACAGGAATGCGCGGCGCAGCTACGTGGTGATGCTGGCGCTTTCGGTGCTGCTGATGCTGTTCGTGGCCCCCGCAAATCCGTGGATCCTGCTGGTGCTGCTGCTGATTCCGTTCATGCTGATGCCCAGTTGGCTCATGCTGAAGGGGAAGAAGCGCAAGTCGTTGATCCCGGTCCTGCAGCAGACGGGCATGCTCAACCTGGGGTTCAGTGTGCTCTTCGCCGCCGCCATGGTGCTTGCCGGGCTGATCTAGGCCGACCCGGGCGGCTCCTAGGCCGCGGGGCCTTCGGGCTTGTCCAGTGTGGCGGTGCCTGACTTGCGGTCGGCGTCGATCCAAATGTCCGGGTTCTCATCGATGAGGGCGTCCTCTGCGTCGGCATCGGCGGTGGCACCGGCGGACTGCGTGGTGGTGGCGTTCGGCGCGAACCGGTCGGCAACGACGGCGGTTGCACCGTCGCGCTGCTTGCGCAGGAAAATGAAGCTGACCAGGAACGCGGACAGTGCCGCGATGAGGGCTGCCGTGAGCGGGCTGAAGTCCAGCGCAATGTAGGCGATGAGGAAGAAAGCCAGGAAAAGGATGCCGCGGATCAGGGAATATTTGAAGAAAGCCACGCAGTAAGTTTAGCCGCAAATGCTGAGTGCCAGCCCAGCGTCCGGGCGGGTGCCGATTTGCCCCTCAACGGTAGAATGAAGTATGCGCTATATCATTCCCATTGCCCTAGGTGTTGTGGCCTTCGTTTACGGACTCATCGACTGCCTCCGCAGCGAGCCCCGTGACGTGCGCAGCATCCCCAAACCTGCGTGGGTTGTTGTCATTGTGCTGTTGAACGTCATCGGCGTAGGTCTGTGGTTCCTGTTTGGCCGGCCGCAATATGCCGTGTCCGGTTCCAACGCCCAGATGGGCGGCTCCCCCTCGACACAGCGTCCCCCGCCCCAGCGACCTTCCCCCCAGCGTCCTTCGCCGGGCGGCGGCTACAGCCGTTCGGTGGCACCGGATGACAACCCGGAATTCCTGCGCAACCTGGAAGTCGACCGGGCGCAGCAACTTGAAGCCGACCGGTTGCGCAAACTCAAGGCCGATCTGGAGGCCCGTGAGGCCAAGCTCCGCGAAGAGCATCCCAACGACGAAACGAAGAAGTAGCTCGCGTTTCTTCCACACCCGCCACGCGGCGGGTTGTGTTCTTTCTGGATGAAAACAGGTGGCACAAGCGCTGGACTCGCACCCAACGAACGCCCACTCTCCGTTTGTCCGCCCCTGCGCCTACCATGGTCATTGAAGTATTTGCCGCCTTATTGGAGCCCTCGATGGACTACTTTTCAATCAACTCCCTGCGGGAGAACCACGCCGGGTGGTCCCTGCTCCGGGCCCAAAATGCGCCGCTGGCCCTGACGTTTTTTATGACGGCATTCACGGACCCCAACCAACGCAACCTGGGCCGCCAGGACCTGGTGGAAATCCTTGATGACGTTTTGTTCGCCCTGCGCGACACCGTCGGTGAGGACCGCTTCCCCCGCCCCGCCAGTGAATATCTCGACGACTGGGCCGAACCTGCCAAGGCGTGGCTGCGAAAATTCTACGCCGACAACCGCGACGAGCCCGTCTACGACCTCACGGCCTCCACCGAGGATGTCATCCGTTGGGTTGAATCGTTGCGTGGTCGTGACTTCGTCCCCACCCAGTCGCGGCTGTCCAGCATCTTCAACCTGCTCAAGACGCTCGTCCACGGCTCCGAAACCGACCCGGAAGCCCGCCTGGCCGAACTGCAGCGCCAGCGCGATGGCATTGACGATCAAATGGAGCTCATCCGCTCAGGAACCATCCCCGTCATGACCGGTCCAGAAGCGGTGGACCACTTCCACCAGCTGACCACCCAGGCCAAGGACCTGCTCTCCGATTTCCGTGAAGTCGAGGCCAACTTCCGCAAGCTGGACCGGAACCTGCGTGAGCAAATTTCGCTCTGGGAGGGCGGCCAGGGCGACCTCCTGGAATCCATTTTCTCCTCCCAGCAGGACATTAGCGGTTCCCTGCAGGGCCGCACCTTCCAGGGCTTTTGGGACTACCTGATGTCCCCGGCGCTGCGCACGGAGTTGCACGAACTGCTGGAACGGGCCACCCGCATCCAGGCACTCGCCACGCAGGAGGGCCTGCACTCGATCACGTCCATGCAGAAGGACTGGCTGCCCGCCGTCGAACAGACCCAGGCAACCGTGCGCCAGCTCTCGGCCCAGCTCCGGCGCCTGCTCGATGACAAGGTGTTCCTGGAAAACAAGCGCATCATGGCGTTGATCCGCAACATTGAATCCAGCGCCGTCGCCGTCCGTGCCAACCCGCCCGCGGGCGCCTTTGCCGACCTTGCCGGCCATGACGTACCCGTTGCGCTGCCCTTTGAGCGTCCGCTGTATGAGCCCAGCCGCCAGGTGGCCATCAACGACGCCGTCGATGTCGCCGAGGATCTCGATGTAGACGCCCACGCCCTCTTCGAACAGTTCCATGTGGACCCGCATAAACTCGAGGCCAACATCGATGCGGTTCTGGCCGACGCCGAGCAGGCCACCCTTGCCGACGTCACCGACGCCTTCCCGCTCAGCCAAGGCCTGGCAGAACTCGTCAGCTATTTTCAGCTCGCCACCGAGTCACGGTCGGCAACCATCGACCCGGACTCCTCCCAAACCCTTTCCTGGACGCTCCCCGACGGCAGCCTGCGGGAAGCCACCGTTGAAAAAATCATCTTTGTGAGGCCATCATGACAGCCGTATTTGAGGACACCGCAGAACCCGGTCCCACCTTGGACGCCCCGGCACGGACCCCTGACGGGCTGCCTCTGGTGGTCACCAAGTTGTTCAAGGGCGTCGTCTACCGCGAAGGCGATGAAAAACTGTGGCAGCGGCTCATGGAGCTCTCCGCCCAGGTCCGCGACTACGTCGCCGTGCTGGGCCTGGAACTTGTCCTCGACGACAGCGAAGGCTACGCATTCCTGCGCTCACACCCCGACGCCGACGCGGACCTTCCACGCCTCATCCCCCGCCGCCAGCTGACGTTCAACGTCAGCCTGCTGTTGGCCCTGCTGCGTGCACGGCTGGCCGAATTTGATGCGCAAAACAGTGAAACCCGGCTCATCATGACGGCCGAACAAATTGGTGACATGGTCTCCGTGTTCCTGCCTGAATCCAGCAATGAGGCCCGGATACTGGATCAGCTCAACAGCAACATCAAAAAAGTCACCGAGCTCGGTTTCCTGCGCAAGCTCCGCGGCCAGGAGCAGAGCTACGAGGTGGCCCGGATACTCAAAGCCTATGTGGATGCACAGTGGCTCGAAGAGTTCGATGCGCGGCTCTCCGACTACCGGGCCTCGCTCGAAGGCGAAGCGGCACCCTCCTCCGGCACGGCAAAGGCGGCAACAGCATGAGCACACAAACCCAGGCGGGCCTCTTCAGTCTCGATGACCTCACCGCGGACGACGCCGGAACCCGGCCGGGCTTTCGGCTCCACCGTTTGGAGCTGCTTAACTGGGGCACCTTCAACAAGGACGTCCGCACCTTCCGGCTCGACGGGGAAAACAGCCTGCTGACAGGCGACATCGGCTCAGGCAAATCGACGGTTGTGGATGCCATCACCACACTCTTGCTGCCGGCGAACCG
>JBBSQT010000212.1:0-4401 GCA_038243775.1 Actinomycetales bacterium
CAACGAGAACCCCAAACCCTTCATCTGGACCGCAACCGCCGACTCAATCCTCGAAAAAGTCGCCCGCGGCCGCGTCGCCCTCCAAGCCATCAAGCAAAACTGAGACACTACACTAGATGCGCACTTCGCCTGGATCGACAACGGCTGAGGGCTCGATGACCTCGTCCTCGCCGGCAACTTCTTCATCTTCTTCGTCAGCGGCCGAGACGAAGTCGGTCAAGTCCACGGCTGCGCCTTCGGAATCCTTCACGGTGGCCTTGGCCAGAACAGCAGCCAGTGCCTTGCGGCGGCGAACTTCTCCAACGATCATGTTGACCTGGCCGGAGGAATCCAGCATCTGGGCGAACTGGTTCGGCTCCATGCCGTACTGGCTGGCGGAGGAGACAATGTAGTCGATCAGTTCAGCCTGGCTGACTCCGATCTCTTCCTTCTCGGCGATGGCATCGAGGATGATCTCGTTGCGGAATGCCTTCTCGGTGTTTTCCCTGACCTCGGCGCGGTGCTCTTCGGTGTCGTGCTCTTCGGGGCCATGGGCGTTCTCCGGCTTGAAGTGCTGCTCGAGCTGTTCGGCAATGACGGAATCCGGAACGGGGACCTCAACTAGGCCAACGAGCTTCTCCAGAACCTTGTCGCGGGCTTCCACGCCCTGCTCAACGGTCTTGGACTCGGCAGCCTGCTTGGCCAGGTCTTCCTTCAGTTCCCCAATGGTGTCGAACTCGGAAGCCAGCTGGGCGAAGTCGTCGTTTGCCTCGGGCAGTTCACGGACCTTCACGGCGGTGACCTTCACGGTGACCTGGGCCTCTTCACCGGCGTGCTCGCCACCGGCGAGCTTGGTGTTGAAGATGGCTTCTTCACCGGCGGACAGCCCGGTTGCAGCTTCGTCCAGGCCGTCAAGCATGTTGCCTGCACCAACCTGGTAGGAAAGGTCGGCCGCCGAGTCGACCTCGGCGTCGTCGATCTTGGCGTCGATGTTGATGGTGAGGAAGTCGCCATCGGCAGCGGGGCGGTCTTCCACCTTCAGCGTGCCGAAGCGGCCGCGCAGTTCATCAAGTGCCGTTTCGGTGTCCTCGTCGGATGCCTCAAGTGCGGCGACCTCAACTTCGAGGCCTTCGTAGTCGGGCAGCTCGATCTCGGGGCGGATGTCCAGTTCAACGTGGAACTTCACGATGCCGTCGGTGCCGGAAGGATCGGGAACCTCGGTGATTTCAACTTCGGGACGGCTCAAGGGGGTGAGCTTGTTCTCGATGACAGCTTCCTGGTACCAGCCGTTGAGGCCGGAGTTGATGGCCGTCTCCAGAACGTGGCCGCGGCCAACACGCTGGTCGATCAGCTGGTTGGGGACCTTGCCCTTGCGGAAGCCAGGCACCTGCACCTGTGTGGCAATTGTCTTGTATGCCTCGGCAATGCTGGGCTTCAATTCATCAAAGGAAACCTCGACATCGAGCTTGACCCGAGTGGGTGTGAGGTTTTCGACAGCGCTCTTCACAGCGTGGTACTCCTGATGGTCTGTTGATGGATAACTTGGCCCAGCACATGGGCAGTCACTGACCAAACGTGATCCGGATTATGCTGAAGTCGGGGCGACAGGACTCGAACCTGCGATTTCCTGCTCCCAAAGCAGGCGCGCTAGCCACTACGCTACGCCCCGTAGTGCCCGCAACAGTCTACGGGCAAAAGTTCCCAGATGCACAATCGGGGACATTCCCGCGGGTTTCATGGGGACGGCACACGCATGTGAGTGCACCCGGAAGGCAGAGAATCCCCGGCTGATTGGCCGGGGATTCTTTGCTGTCTGGAGGGGGCGACGGGAATCGAACCCGCGTAGTCAGTTTGGAAGACTGGAGCTTTACCATTAAGCTACGCCCCCAAGATTTCGGGGAATGCTGCGGGCTTTCGCCGCAACAACTCCGTAACACTATCAACGACTTTGCCGGCTTCGCAAATCGAGTCCGGGCGCCGCGGATACAGCTATTCGGAGCGGACGCCCGTTGACAGGCATCCAAACCGGATAACCACCTCCGACGCCGTCAGGCCCCTTGGCAGGCGGGGCACCAGTACAGCTTCCGCCCGCCCAGCTCCTTCATGGCAATGTCCGTGCCGCAGTGCCGGCACGGGCGCCCTTCGCGCTTGTACACATAGTGCGCGTCCTCAACCGGGACGTCCTTGTTGGGCCGGGCGGCGCCACGGTTCCCTGCAGCGCCATCGGCATCAAGGCCGTGCCCGACGGCGGCGCCCGCCCCTGAGGGCCTGTCCGCCAGTTCGGTGGTGATGATGCGCCCGTCGCGGACGCCGTCGGCCATGATGCGCGCGATGTCGTCCCACAGTGCGCGGGCCTCTTCCGGTTGCAGGCTCTTGCCGGGTAACCAGGGATCCAGCCCTAGCCGGAAAAGGACTTCGGCCCGATACACATTTCCGACGCCGGCCAGAACATCCTGCTTCATGAGTTGCAGGGCGACGGCGGTGGCGCTTGTGCGGATACGGCGCTCAAATTCCGCGGCGTCCCCGGGCAGGTTGTTCAACGGGTCCGGGCCCAGTTTGCGGCGCACGGCAGCCGACTCTCCAGGAGTCAAAACCTCACATGCCGTGGGCCCGCGAAGATCCGCCCACCCGTGGTCGGAGACGAGCCGGACACGCACCGCCCCCTTGGGTTCCGGTGGTCCGCCATAGCCGGCGGCATGCTCGCCTGCCGCTTCCGCCCCCACTTCCTGCTCACCGATCCGCCGGGGCGCGCCAATGCTGGAGGCTCCCGCGAAGGTGGCGTCCCCGCCAAAGTCCCACGCACCGTAGAGGCCCAGGTGCACCCGCATGATGAGATCGTGGGAGAAGTGCAGGAACATTTGCTTGCCGTGGGCTTCGGCGTGTTCAAGGACGTGCCCGTCAACCAGCAGCGCCCCTGCAGAGAACTTGCCCTGCGGGCTGGAAACCGCCAGCACCGAGCCGGCAAAAACATCGTTGAACTGGCGCGCCAAACGGTGTACCGAATGTCCCTCAGGCATGGCTGCCTTCCTCCCCGCTGAATCGTCCGGGCGTGAAAGGCATCCCGGACGGTGCCGCCGGTTTCAGGGTCCGGTTGCAGGTGACCGGCCCGTCGCCGTTTCCCAGCGGACTGCCCATGGTGCCCCTCCCCCTACTGCTGTTACCCGATGGCCACGTTAATCGGCGGCTGTGTTATTCGACGACGTCGCCGGTGGTCTCGTACGTGGCGATCTTGGCGATGCGGCGCACGTGGCGTTCGGCGCCGCTGAAGGGCTCGGCGAGGAAGGCTTCGATGATTTCGGTGGCTTCTTCGACGCTGTGCTGGCGTCCGCCCACCGCCACGACATTGGCGTTGTTGTGCTCGCGGGCCAGCTGTGCGGTGGACAGGTTCCAGGCCAGTGCCGCGCGCACGCCCTTGACCTTGTTAGCGGCGATCTGTTCGCCGTTGCCGGAGCCGCCCAGCACGATCCCCAGCGCGTCGACGCCCGCTGCCTGGTCCGCCACGACGGCGAGGGCGGCGTTGATGCAGAAGGAGGGGTAGTCGTCCTCGGCGTCGTAGGCCCGGGGGCCGTGGTCGACCATGTCGTAGCCCTTGGCGGCCAGTGCGGTCATCAGGTGGGCGCTGAGCTCCATGCCGGCGTGGTCGGTTGCGATGTGAACGCGCATGAGAATTCCTTCGTTTCGGGTCTTTGTACCGCGACAAGCCTACCCATGGCGCGGTCGTGCTGTGGCCGTCCCGGCCGGCCCGCTTCCGTGGGCCGGTTCCGTGGGCCGGTTCCGTGGGCCGGTTTAATGGCCCGGTTCCGTATGCCGGTTCAGTGCTGCTGCGGCAATTTTCCTGCGCGGCGGTTCAGGATCTCGGAGAGTTCATCCGCCGCGTCGAGGTCCGGGGCGCTCACGGCGACCTTTCCGCCGTCGTTCATCCGAAGCACGACGGCGGCACCCGAGTAGGTGAGGAAGGTGGCGGACCCGCTGTGCCGGCGCAGGCCCCAACCGCCGTAGTCCCTGGCCACGATGTCGAGGGACACCGCGCCGTCCATCCGTTGGCAGGGGGCCGCCAGGACGGGGATGAAGCCCAGCACCTTGACCACCAGCTGGTGCCGGTCCACCTGGACGACGGCGCACTTCACGGCAATCACCGCCAGGGCAGCCACCACCAGGGCCAGGAAAATCCAGGGTGAGAGCAGTGCCAGGAGGGACCCGGGAAGCACCGCGGCAAGCACGATCATCATGATGACGGAACTGCGCGGATGGATGAAATAGGCGAGTCGGTCGTTGGCGGCGGCGGGGTCTTGGGCCATTTCGAGTGCCTGGGCCAGGGCGGCGTCGTCCACCGAGGTCCACTGCTCATCCGGCTTGAACGTCATGGCCAGGACGACTCCCATGGCGGCGGACAGGCCTGTGCCCATGAGCCAGACGTAGCCG
>JBBSQT010000213.1:0-4387 GCA_038243775.1 Actinomycetales bacterium
ACCGCCAAGGTTTCCAGGGCCGCCTGCGTAAGCCGGGCCGTCTGGCCGTCCACAACAAACTGTGACACGATCTCGGCGTAGGCGGCACGTGAGTAAACACGCCATCCTCCGGCCAGTTGCCGAAGTTCAAAGCCACGCACCGGGACGGTGTCACCTTCCCTAGTATAACCGTCGTACTCCCGTGCCAGTTCGTGCAATAGCTCACGTATTGAGCCCACCGACATGCCGGTGACGGCTGCCAGCTGCTCTTCTGCAACAGGCTCGTCAACCACCATCAGCACCGCCTCAAGTGCAGCCTTGACCCCGGCCGTGGTTTCCATGTCCTCAGTCATCGGCGATGGTTTCCTTCAGTGGATCGTCGAAATCGCTCATGGCCGGTTCCTGCAGATCAGCCTCCGGCTGCCAGCGCACCATGAGTTCCCCCAATGGGCCGGGCTGGTCGAAGGAGACCATCTGGTCCCGAAACAATTCCAGCAGTGCCAGGAAGCGGGCAATGACCACCATGGTCGACTCGGCATCTTCCGTCAGCGCCGCAAAGGACAGGGGCGTTCCCGGCATGAGCATGGCCGTGATCAGGGCCGCCTGGTCCCTGACATTCACGGGGGCCGCGTGCAGGTGTGCCAGGCCGATTACCTTGCTGGGCGGTTCCTTGGCCTCCATGGCCTTGGCCGCAAGTTCGGCGAACTGTTGCGGTGTGTGGCGCCAAACCAGCTCCGGCAGCAGCGCCGCGAAGTGGGGTTCCAGGCCCACCTGGCGGGGGAAGCGCCTGGCCTCCCGATCAAGTTCGCCACCCATCAGGGCGGCCACTTCCTTGAACGCCTTGTATTGCAAAAGCCGTGCGAACAAGAGGTCCCGGGCCTCCAAAAGGGCCAGGTCGTCGTCGTTCTCCACCTCGCCTTCGGGCAGGAGGCGGGCGGCCTTGAGGTCCAGCAGGGTTGCGGCGAGGACCAGGAATTCACTGGCCTCATCCAGCGCCCACTCCTCGCCCAGCTCCTGCAGGGCCTTGAGGTAGCTGATGAATTCATCCGTCACCGTGGCGATGGCCACATCCGTGATGTCCATCTCATGCTTGGAAATCAGTCCCAGCAGGAGATCGAAGGGGCCGGTGAAATTGGCCAGCCGAACCTCAAACTGCCGGGCCGCCGGGGCAGGGGCATCCGGGGCGTCCCCACCCGGGGCATCCGGGGCAGGAAGGACCAGCACCGGATTCTCTGCCGCGATCCCCGCGGCCTGTTGCTGCTGGGTCAAATTAGGGTGAACCGCCCCGGGCGATCAGTTCTTTGGCGAGCCGGCGGTAGGAGTCGGCGCCCTGGTGGTTTGCGGCATAGGAGGTGATGGGTTCTGCCGCCACTGAGGCGTCGGCGAATTTGATGGTGCGCTTGATGACCGTTTCGAAGACCTTGTCGCCGAAGGCCTCGATGAGGCGGGCCAGGACCTCGCGGCCGTGGAGGGTGCGGGCGTCGTACATGGTGGCCAGCACGCCGTCGACCTGCAGGCCCGGGTTCAGGCGGTCCTGGACCTTGTCAATGGTTTCCACGAGCAGCGCCACGGCACGGAGGGCGAAGAACTCGCAGATCAGCGGGATGATCACGCCATGGGCTGCGGTGAGCGCGTTGACGGTCAGCAGGCCGAGGGAGGGCTGGCAATCGATGATGACGACGTCGTAATCGTCTTCAACCTTGCGCAGCGCACCGGCCAGGACCTGCTCGCGGGCCACCTCGTTGACGAGCTGGACCTCCGCGGCGGAGAGGTCAATGTTGGCGGGGAGGATGTCAATGTTCTCCACGTCGGTGTGGATGATGGCGTCACGGATGTCCACCTTGCGGTCCATCAACACGTTGTAGACGGTTATGTCCAGCTCGTGCGGATTGGTGCCAAGGCCCGCCGAGAGGGCACCTTGCGGGTCGAAGTCAACGAGCAGCACCTTGCGTCCGGCTTCCGCCAGCGCGGCGCCGAGGTTGATGGTCGAGGTGGTTTTTCCCACGCCGCCCTTCTGGTTCACCATGGCGATGACGCGTGCCGGACCATGCGAGGACAGCACGGGAGGTTCGGGGAAGTCCGTCAGAGGGCGCCCGGTGGGCCCCATCACGTCGTCGCTGGCGAGTGCCGTTGCACCCTGCTCATTGCTCACCTGTCGGTCCACACTTTCTGTCCGTCCACATTTTCGCCGCTCAATAACCCTGCGGCTTTTGTTTCGCCGGAAAATCTTAACAATCCTTATGTACTACGTTACCGGTTGCGGGGTGCATGTTTTGAACATTTGCCGCGGACGGGTTTTGAGCCTTGACCTTCAAGCTGAAGCTGAAGGTTGGACTGCGCCTATACTTCGGAAGTGATGAGCAAACCAAACAGCCCCTCAGCCCACAAGCCGCCCCACGGTTCGCCCCAGCGGCGTCAGGACGTGATTCGGGCCGAGAAATTGCAGGCCGGCTACTCCGGCAAGGCCGTGTGCGGGGTGGTCAGCTTCAGCCTGCACGCCGGGCAGGCCCTGGCCCTGGTGGGCCCCAACGGCGCCGGCAAGTCAACCGTGGTCAAGACCGTGGTGGGCCAGCTGGAGGCTGTTTCCGGCACGACGCTCATCAACGGCGCCGAGGTTGATGACAGGACCCTTGACTTCCGCCGCGAAGTGGCAGTGGTCTTTGACGACGACGCGTTTTTCCCCGCCCTGACCGTCGAGGAGCATCTGGCCATCGTCTCGGCCGGGCACGGGGTGGAGGACGTGGAGGAGGTCATTGCCGCGGAGCTGGGCTTCTTCGGGCTGGGCGCCCAGGCCAAGTCCCGCCCCTACAATCTTTCCTCGGGCCAACGACGGCGGATGCTGCTCGCGTCCGCCTTTGTCCGCCCGCGCTCCCTCCTGGTCCTGGACGAGCCCGAGCAGCGCCTTGACACGTCCATGCGGCACAGGCTGGCCACGAGGCTGCGGGAGGAAGTCGACGCCGGGCTGGCCCTGCTCGTTGTCACGCACGACCCCGACTTTCTGGCCGCCGTCGCCACGAAGGCGCTGTTCATCGCCGATGACATCCACTCCATGACCCCGGCCCAGGCAGCCACGGCCATCGCCTCCGAGAACCCGCACGCGGACTAGCACCATGGCCATGCAGACACGGGAGCGCTTCAGCGCCAGGGAAATCCGCCAATACACGTTCCGCGCGGGTCTGAGCCGAACCGAAGGCGGGCTCATGGAGCTCATCTCCGAGGTTTACACCTCCGTCCTGGGCGGGTTGACGCTGTTGACCATGGCCGGTGCGCTGGTCGTCGCGCTGCGGCACAGCCTGGGGGTGGGCGACGAATCGGCACTGCTGGCATCCGCCGTCGCCCCCGGTTTCCATTCGGTCACACTGCTGCAGGCCAGCGCCACGGTGCTGCTGACGCTGGCCGCCGCGCTGCTGTCCGTGGAGATGACCATGGGCCCGGTGGCCATGACCCTGCCGCAGACGGCGTGGTGGCTGGGACTGCCGGTGCGCCGCCGCGGGTTCATCCAGCCCGGCTTCCTGAAATCGCTCATCTGGCCCTCGCTCGGCGCCGTCATCGTGGTGCTGCCCATGGCGCTGGGCATGTCCGCCAACCCCACACCCGGCAGACTGGCCCTGGCCGTGCTGTGCGGACTGGGGCTGGCCTGGCTGCTGTACGGCATCGCCTCCTGGTGCCAGATCACCGGGTCCGGGAAATGGCTGAAGAAGGCCATGGGCGCCATCACCCTGTTGGCCCCGCTGACCCTGGTGGCCACGGCCCTGTACAACAATGTTGCCGGGGCCGGTGCCATCACCGGGGAGCAGACCGCCTGGCTGGAATACCTGCCCACCAGCTGGCCGCTTTTGGTGGCCGACGGCGCCACCTGGCCCCTGCTGGTGGTGGCCGTTGCGCTGGGGCTGCTGGCACTGGTGTACCTGAACCTGGAGCGGATTTCCACGGCGGCGCTCAAGTCCAGTGCCGCGGCGGGCGCCTATGCGGCCAGCTCCCTGCTGTCCATGGACGCCACCGAGCTCTCACGCTCCCTGAGTGCCGGACCTTCCACCGGCTCCTCGCGGATCAGGCTCAAGCTGATCTTCAAGGGCGGTACGGTTCACTCGCGCAGCGTCAAGACGCTGCTGAGCACCCACGCGACGATGGCGCTGCGCTCCCCCGCCATGCTGTTGCGCGTGCTGGTGCTGGCGGCCATCCCTGCCTCGTTGGCCTCGGTTGAGTTCCTGGGCAATGCAATCCTGATTGCCGTGGCCATCTACCTGTGTGCACACTTCGCCGCAACAGCACTGGGTGCAACCGCGCGATTCTCAGCCGGCAACCCGGCCGTTGACACGCTCATGCCGCTGCCGGCCAAGTCCGTGCGCCTGGTTCACTACGCGCTTCCGGCCGTGGTCATGACGCTGTGGGCCCCCATCACCTTCGG
>JBBSQT010000214.1:0-4384 GCA_038243775.1 Actinomycetales bacterium
GCGCGTGCTGGCTAGCCGGCTGCTCCTGCACAACCCCACGGGGAGAGGCCGCGCTGGGCGTAAACCCGGTTGGCAATGTCGATCTGCTGTTCCTTGGTGGCCAGGCTGGCGTTGGGGCCGTACGCGCCGCCACCGGCGCCGAGCCAGGTTCCGACGTCGAACTGCAGGCCGCCGTAGTAGCCGTTGCCGGAGTTGATGGACCAGTTTCCGGTTGACTCACACTGGGCTATGGCGTCCCACATGCCCACGTTGGAGGCGGGCGGGGCAGCTGCACCCGTGGTGGCCGCAGCCTCAGGAGCCGCAGCCTGAGACGCCGCAGCCTGAGGCGCCGCAGTCTCAGGGGCTGGGGTTTGCGACTGGGCTGTCGCCGGGGCAGGTTCGGGCTTGGGTGCGGGACGGTCCTTGCCGCCAATGACAACCTTGGCGGCGACGGGTGCCTTGATGATTTTTGAACCGGCCTCGGTGCGGCTGGCTTCGGTGCCATCCACCACGACGGTGCTAAAGGTTTTTTCGAGAGTTCCCGTGACGCCTTCGGTCAGCACTTTTCGTTCACCCTTCAACAGCTCCGGGTCAACGCTTTGCTCTGTCTCGAAGGGCACGTCCTGCGTTTCACGCACCGTGCCGGAGGTGTCCACGCGGGTGACCTTGATGACCATGTTCCCAACCACCTTGGAGGTCCCTGGCACGGAGACGCGGTCGGTGGAGGAGAGCTTGATGTTTGCCGCGGACAGAACATCGGAGACGGTGTCTGCCGTGGTGCTCTGCTTGGTCTTCCTGCCATCCGCCACAAGGGTTACATCCTTGGGGGTGATGATGGTGATCCCGCTGGAGTTGCTCAACAGCGTGCCGGCGGGAGCTGAAATCCTGGCGTTTGCGGCGATGCCCAGTTGGTTGATCAAGCCGCTGATGTTGTTTGAGGTGGTGGTGACGGTGCGCTCGGCACCGTCAAGGCTCACCGTGATGTTCTTGGAGGTGTTGACGGTGATGGTTCCGCCGTCCTGAACAGGAGAATCCAGGGCCGGGGCGATGTGGTCGGCACTGCCGACAGTGACATCTGCTCGTTTCAGGACACTTGCCACGTTGCCGCCGTAGGCGCTCACGGTGCTGCTGTGGCCGTCGACCACAAGGGTCATTGACTTGCTTGAGGTCGCGAAACTCATGAGAGCTGCAACGAGTGCAATGATGATTGCAACTTGGCAGGCAAGCTTCAAATAACTGAACTTGCCATCGATTGTAAGGAATGAAAACACGGGTTCCCGTAACTACTAGAGCACCCGGGCACGGAGAAGTGCGGAGCAGTTGACGCCTGGTTATGCCCGCAAAACAGGGCAAAAAGATACATCAATTGTTCCTGCAAATGACGGCGCCAGACCCAAAATAAACGGTGGTTTTGGCAGCTTTTCATCCGTTGGCCTTCCCCGACCACGGCTAATAGTTTCCCAGCGTAACCTAAACGTGACCTTTGGGACAGGCATTATTTGCCGATAGTGACCAGCCCCACACCTTTAGTCGTGCCAGGATCCATAAACGGAGCGCGTATTGTCGGCCAAAAGTTCGCACATCTGCACCAGTTCACGATCCCTCAATTGTGCCATGCTCTGTACCGTATAGGGGAGCATATAGCTGGCGTTGGGCTTGCCGCGGAACGGATGGGGCGTCAGGAACGGGGCATCTGTTTCGGCCAGCAGCAGGGCCGGGTCCGCCACGGCCAGGGCGGCGCGCAAATTATGTGCATTTTTAAAGGTCAGCGTTCCCGAAAAGGACATGTACCAGCCGTTGTCGTTACAGATTTGTGCCAATTCAGCGTCCCCGGAGAAACAGTGGAAGACCAGTCTGGCGGGCGCACCCACCTGGGCCAAAATCTCCAGGACGTCCTTGTGCGCGTCGCGGCAGTGAATCTGCAGTGCCAGGTCCCGGTTTTTGGCCATGTCCAGGTGGGCACGGAAAGAGTGGTGCTGGGCGGCCATGCCATCCTCACCGGTCCTGAAGTAATCCAGCCCGGTTTCACCAATGGCACGAATCCGCGGGTGCGCGGCCATGGCGTCAATCTCCGCCAGCGCATCCTCCAACTCCCCGGCAGCAGCCAGTTCCGGGGCGTCGTTGGGGTGGATTGCCACGGCACCCAGAACCCGGGGATCGGCGTCGACCGCCGCGACGGTAAAGCGGGAGGACGGCAGATCGCAACCCACCTGCACGGCCCCGGCGATGCCCACGGCCTCCGCCGCATTCAAGGCAGCACGCAGCTCGACGGGCGAATCCCCGAAGTCAAAGTGGGTGTGGTTGTCGTAGACGGGTACAGGCAAGGGAGCGGGTGCGGGCGCGAAGGCACCCGGCCGGGCCCCGCCGTCGTTCTTCAGGGGATCGGGGCGGTACGGGAACGGGACCTCATCAGTGCACATGGTCCCCAACTTTACCGTTTGCTAAATTCACCCGCCCCGATAGCGCCAAAGCGGCTTCAAGATAGTAGCGTGGATCACACTAAGCGGTTCTTGGTGGGCCGGTAGATTTTTGTGAAAGGTGGGGCATGCACCCCCGGGAAACTTTGCTGGCAGCCGACGGCAGCGGCGTGGGGAAACCACAGGCTCCGCGATATCGGCCCCGGTCCGCGCACGGTGCGGAACCGGAGGGCCCTGGTGAGGCGCCCCAGAGGCAGGGGCAGGAGGGTGCAGCGGGGGAAAATCAGGGCACCGGCGCCCCCGAAAGTTTTGCCGCCCTGACCACGGAAATCATGGCCGTCATGAACACTGTGGTGGACGGCAAGGAGGATGCGGTGCGGCTGGCGCTGACGGTGCTGCTGGCTGGCGGGCACCTGCTGCTGGAGGATGTGCCGGGCGTGGGCAAAACCCTGCTGGCCAAAACCCTGGCCCGTTCCCTGGACTGCTCCGTCAACAGGATCCAGTTCACCCCGGACCTGCTGCCCAGCGACATCACGGGAGTGTCCATTTTCAACCAGTCGTCGCAGGCCTTTGAATTCCGTCCCGGCGCCATTTTTGCCAACATTGTCATTGGCGATGAAATCAACCGGGCCTCGGCGAAAACGCAGTCGGCCCTGCTGGAATCCATGGCCGAACACCAGGTGAGCGTGGACGGCACCACGTATCCCCTGCAGGCGCCGTTCATGGTTGTCGCGACCCAAAACCCCATTGAAATGGCGGGCACCTACCCGCTGCCGGAAGCCCAGCGCGACCGTTTCATGGCGCGCATCTCACTGGGCTACCCGGATCCCGCCGCTGAATTGGCCATGCTTGAAACGCACCAGTCCAGCAACCCCTTGGACGCGGTGCGCCCCGTCGCGTCGGTGGGGCAGGTGGCGGCCATGATGGAGGCGGTGGCCGCAGTGCATGTGGCCCCGGCCGTGCACACCTACATTGTTGCCCTGGGGCAGGCCACCCGTTCCAGCCCGGAGCTGCGCCTCGGGGCCAGCCCGCGGGCGCTGCTGCAGCTGCTGCGTGCGGCAAAGTCCTCGGCGGCGTTGGCCGGCCGCGGCTTTGTGCTTCCCGACGACATCCGGGTCCTTGCCGAGCCGGTGCTGGCCCACCGCCTGCTCGTTGAGCGCAGCGCCGCCAGCCAGGGCGCCACCGCCTCCAGTGTGATTGCCGGAATACTGGCGGAGGTGGCCGTTCCCGGCCAGCCGGACGGGCGTGCCGGGAGGGGCTCCCAGAGGAAGGGCGCCTGGACCAGGTAGGCACCGATGAAAGTTCTCAGTATTTTCCGTCCGCGGGGCTGGCTGCTGCTGGCCGTGGCGGTTCTTGCGCTCTTTCTTGCCTCCGTGCTGGGCCGGCGGGACCTTCTCACCCTGTCCATGTTTTGTTTTGCGCTGCCGGCCGTGTCCTATGCCTCACTGCATTTCTTCAAGCCGGGCTTCACCCTCAAGCGCACCCTCTCACCCCCGTTGGGGCGTGTGGGCGCGCCCGTTGAGGTCACCCTTGAAGTTCACGGCCGCAACCCCGCCGGTTCACAGAACCGGCTCACGGAGGAACTTCCATTCAGCTTTCGGCAGGTCCCCACCTTCAGCCATCCCCAGCCCGTTGCGCCCCGGAGCCTGCGCAGCGACTACCGCTACACCCTGCACCCGGGCCATCGCGGCGTGTTCACGGTGGGCCCGTTGCGGGGGACCTTCACCGACCCTTTTGACGTCGCGTCACTGCGGCGCGGACTGGACGACGGCGACCCTCTCACCATTGCCCCTGCCGCCCTGGCACTGCCGGCCATTTCCCTGACGGAGGGCCGGGGCCAGGACGGGTCACTGGCCACCGCCGAACAGACCCATTCCCGCCAGGACGACGTCATGACCCGCGAACACCGCTACGGGGACTCGCTGCGCCGGGTGCACTGGCCGGTGACGGCGCGGCAGGGCAAGCTGATGGTCCGGGCCGAAGAGTCC
>JBBSQT010000215.1:0-4382 GCA_038243775.1 Actinomycetales bacterium
CTCGGCGGCGGAGGGGATAAAACCGCCGACGCCGGCCCCATCAAGATTGCCGCCGTTATTCCGCTGTCCGGTTCCAGTGCACCCACCGGCGTGTTCATGAAGAACGGCATGCAGATGGCTGTCGATGAGATCAACGCCAAGGGCGGCGTGCTGGGCCGCCAGCTCTCCTTCGACCCGGAAGATGAGGCGTGCGACCCCACCCAGGCTGCCGCCGCCGCGAACAAGGCTGTCTCCAACGGTGCCGTGGTTTCCGTGGGCGGCTATTGCTCCGGAGCCACCCTGCCCACCCTGCCCATCTTTTCCAAGGCCAACATCCCCATGATCATCCCGGCCGCCAACTCCCAGGACCTGGTCAACCAGAAGCTGCCCAACGTGTTCCTGATCAACGGCACCGGCGTCCAGCAGGCAGCCGCTGCCGTGAAGTTCATGGTCAAGGACGGCGTCAAGACGGTGGCCCTGGTCGATGACAACACCAGCTACTCCAAGGACATTGCCACCCAGACCAAAAAAGACCTGGAAACCGACGGCAACGTGAAGGTTGCGCTGGCCACCTCGGTCACGGCCGGTGAAAGCGACTACTCCTCCGTGGTCCACGACATCATGGGCGCCAACCCGGACATGCTCTACTGGACCGGCTACTACCAGGAGGGCGGGCTGATCATCAACCAGCTCAAGGCGGCCGGCTACACCGGCAAGATCATGGTTGCCGACGGCAGCGTTGACGCCTCACTAATCAAGATCTCCGGCGGTGCCAATGCCGACGGCGTGTTTGCCACCATGACCCAGACCCCCGACACCATCAAGGGTGCCGAAACTTGGATTGCCGACTACACCAAGCAGTTCGGCAGCGCACCGGGCCCGTACTCAACCCAGTCCTATGACGCAGTCCGCGTGGCGGCAGAAGCCATTAAAATGGCCGGCAGCACCGACGGCGCCAAGATCACTGCGGCGCTGGAGGCCATGAACGGATTCCAGCTGTTCTCCGGACCGCTGAAATTCACGCCGGAACACACCCTCACCAACGGCGGCTTCCAGATCCTGGTGGTCAAGGACGGCAAGTTCGTCCTGAAAGACGCCCTGGGCTAGACCATCCACGGCCGGCGGGCCCAGGCCCGCCGGCCGGCCCCAATCCGCAACGCAACGGCTCACACGTCAAGGCAGGAAAAGCATGACGCAGCTTATTTGGAACGGGCTCTTTGTGGGCTCGTTCTATGCACTCATCGCCCTGGGCTACTCCATGGTCTACGGCATCATCAAACTCTTGAACTTCGCCCACGGCGACATCTACATGCTCGGCGCCTTCATTGGCTTCGCAACCCTAAGCTCGGTCGGCATCATCCCGGCCTCCATGTCCATCACGGCACTTTTGATCGTGCTGCTGCTGACCATGATCATCACCGGCGGCATCGGGGTGGGCATTGAACGCCTCGCGTACCGGCCCCTGCGGAACTCTCCGCGGCTGGCGGTGCTGATCACCGCCGTCGGCGCATCCTTCACCCTGGAATACGGTGTCAGTGCCATCGCCGGCCCCAACCCGCGCGTGTTCCCCGTCCGCCTGGAAGGGGCGACCTTCGACGTCCTGGGCGCCCGCATCTCGGCACCGCAAATTGTCCTCATGTTTGTTGCCGTGATCCTCATGCTGGGGCTGAACTCCTACATCCAGCGAACCTCCATGGGCCGGGCCATGCGCGCCATCGCCCTGGACTCCAAGGGCTCGCTGCTGATGGGCATCAACGTCAACAAGGTCATCACGTGGACGTTCTTCATCGGCTCGGCGCTGGCCGGTGCCGCCGGCGTCATGGCCGGCGCCTACTACGGCAAGATCGACTTCCTCATGGGCTTCATCATCGGCCTGAAGGCGTTCACCGCCGCCGTCATTGGCGGCATCGGCAACATCAAGGGCGCCATGCTGGGCGGGCTGCTGCTGGGCCTGCTCGAAGCTTTTGGTTCCCAGTGGCTGGGCGGGCAATGGCGCGACGTCTTCACCTTCGCCGTCCTCATTGCCTTCCTGACCCTCAAGCCCACCGGACTGCTGGGCGAACGTGTGACGGAGCGTGTCTAAATGAGCGAGAACGTTGACACCTCCACCGCCCCGCGACGGATCGGCAGGCCCGCCAGCCGCGTCTCACGCCTCTTTGAAAGCAAGCAGCTGGGCTGGGCGGCCTTCGCCCTGGCCGTCATCTTCCCGTTCCTGATTGCCAACAACTACGCCATGAACATTGCCACGACGGCCGTGATCTTCGTACTGCTGGCCTCGGGGCTGAATATTGTGGTGGGCTACTGCGGCCTGCTGGACCTGGGCTACATTGCCTTCATGGCGGTGGGGGCCTACACCGCCGGCATTGTGTCCAAGGCCTTTGAACTGCCCATCCTGTTCACCATCCCGGCCGTCATCGCCATGTGCATCCTGGCCGGGCTCATCATTGGCGGCCCCACGCTCCGGCTGCGCAGCGACTACCTGGCCATCGTGACCCTTGGTTTTGGCGAAATCATCCGCCTCACGGCCAACAACCTCGCCATCACCGGCGGCCCCTCCGGCATCTACGGCATCCCCGGCGTAGAACTGTTCGGCCTGGACCTCTCCGACCCCGTCCCTTTCTACTACTTCTGCGTCGTGGTGGTGGGGCTGCTGGTGCTGGGCTCGGCCCGGCTGGGCAAGTCGAGGTTGGGGCGGGCCTGGCGCTTTGTCCGCGAGGATGAGGACGCCGCCGAGGCCATGGGCATCCACACCTACAAGGTCAAGCTCGCCGCCTATATCTTCGGTGCCATCTGGGGCGGCATCGGCGGCATGCTGTTCGCCTCCCACCTCTCCGCCATCTCCCCGCAAAGCTTCGTTTTCCTGCAGTCGGCCCTGGTCCTGATGGCGGTGGTGCTCGGCGGCATGGGCAACACCCGCGGCGTGGTGGTTGGCGCCGTGGTGATCTCGCTGCTGCCGGAATTCCTGCGCGACATGGGCAACCTGCGCTACGTGATCTTCGGCGTCGTGCTGGTGGCCGTCATGGTCCTGCGCCCCCAGGGCTTCTGGCCTGCCAGGGCCTATGAGCCTGAACAGGACGGGCCTGGGCAGGACAGGCCTGAGCAGGACGGGCCTGAGCAGGACGGGCCTGGGCAGGACGACGGCGGGACCGGGCCGGGCGCCCACGGCACCAGGGCCTCCCGCAGGAAAAAATTGTCCACCGCCGTTCCTGCCGCGGGAGATGACGCATGAGCCCGCTACTTGTTGTCAAGGACCTGCAAATCGCGTTCGGCGGCGTCAAGGCCGTCAACGGGCTCAGCTTCACGGCCGACGCCGGGGAGATCGTCTCCGTCATTGGCCCCAACGGTGCCGGCAAAACCAGTGCCTTCAACTGCATCACCGGCTTCTACAAGCCCGTCAGCGGGGCCGTCACGGTGGACGGGACTGACGTCACCGGCAAACGCCCCGCCGTGATTGCCGCAACGGGGGTCACCCGCACCTTCCAGAATCTGCGGCTCTTCCCGGACCTGACGGTCCTGGACAACGTCCGCGGCGGCATGCACCTGTACGGCGGCCAGAACTTTCTGGACTCCCTGCTCCACACGCCGCGGTACCGCAAAAGCGAGGCCCATTACACGGTCGAGGCGCACCGCTGGCTGGACTTTGTGGGCTACAGGGGCGGGCGCGGAATTCCTGTGCGAAACCTCGCCTACGGCCAGCAGCGCCAGGTGGAAATGGCGCGCGCCATGGCGCGCAGGGCCAAGCTGGTGCTGCTGGATGAGCCCGGGGCCGGGCTGAACCACTCGGAGAAGCGGGACTTGCTGGTCCTGTGCCGCAAGATCCGTGACCTGGGTGCCGCCGTCGTCCTCATTGAGCACGACATGGGGGTGGTCATGGAGGTGAGCGAGCGGGTGGTGGTCATGAACTTCGGCAAGGAGATTGCCGACGGCACCCCGGCCGAGGTGAAGAAGAACCCGGCTGTGATCGAGGCGTACCTGGGCAAGGAAGACGGGCCGGAACGCGAGCCGGAAGGGGGCGGGTCCTGAATGTCCATGCTTGAGTTTGAAAATGTGGAAGTTTATTACGGCAAGATCCAGGCGCTGCGCGGGATGAACATCCGGGTGGAGGAGGGGGAGATCGTCTCCCTCCTGGGGAACAACGGTGCCGGGAAAACCACCACGCTCTCCACGGCGTCGGCCATTGTGAAGTCGCATTCGGGCAGGATCAGCTTTGCCGGGACCGACATAACGAAGGCCAAGCCCTGGGAGGTGGTGGGGGACGGGCTCATCCACGTCCCCGAGGGGCGGCGGATCTTCTCCACCCTCAGCGTCACCGAGAACCTGCAGTTGGGCGGCTACCTCGTCAAGGACAGGGGTGCGGTCAGCAGGCGCATGAAGGAAGTCTTTGAGATGCTGCCGCTGCTGGC
>JBBSQT010000216.1:0-4361 GCA_038243775.1 Actinomycetales bacterium
GCTCATGCTCGTGCCCTTGGTCCACGGCGACGCGGGCCGCGCCCTGGGCGAGGCGGGGTCGGGATTGTTTACGCTGGGCTACTCCCCCCCGGTCGGCCCCGGCAGCACCCTGGTGGTCTACATGGCGGCCTTCACGGGGTTGGCTGTTGTGGCACTGCAGATCGGATACCTGCCAACGCTGTATGCGGCGGTCAACCGCAGGGAGGCCGAGGTCACCTTGCTGCTGTCCCGTGCCGGCGCCCCGGCGTGGGGTCCGGAGCTGCTGGTGCGCACCCGGTTCGGGCTCACAGGTGAGGGCAGCACGAAGGAACTGGCCGAGTTGTACCGTGCGTGGGAACGGTGGGCGGCCGATGTGGCAGAGTCGCACAGCACCTATCTGACGCTGTGCTGGTTCCGTTCCCCGCTGCCCGATTCCAGCTGGCTGATTGCGTTGTTGAGCGTGATGGACAGTGCGGCGCTTCAACTGTCCCTGAGCCCTGGCATCGCACCCACAGTGAGGGCCCGGTTGATGCTGCGGATGGGGTTTTCGTGCCTGCGGCAGATAGCAGCCGCCATAGCCCTGCCCGTCAACGAGGACGTTGACCCCGACGGAGTGAGCATCCTGACGTTTGCGGAGTTCAAGGATGCCGTGAACATGCTCAGAGCCTCCGGCTATCCGGTTGAGCACTCCGCGGAACAGGCTTGGCCGCATTTTCGCGGCTGGCGGCTGAACTATGAGGACCTCGCCTACCGCCTGGCCTATGAAATTGATGCCCCGCCGGCGCTCTGGAGCGGTCCCCGCAGGCTGGCCACACCGCCCGTGCCACCCAATCGACCCGCCAACCGCGTGGCATCCGACGCCGGCCCGGACGACCCCCAGCGCCACACCCGCCGGCCCGATTGACGCAGGCCGGCCCGATCAGGCTCCCCCGCGCGTCTGGATCGAGATGTGTGCCGCATCGAGGTTTGCCAGCTCGCTATCGAGGATGTCGGCGTCAAAGGTGCCGTGGTCGCGCGCATCCAGCAGTGCCGAGCGCTGGTCCGGGCTGCCCCGCAGGAGCTCGATAATGCGGGTGCGTTCCGCCGCTTCCTGCGCGGCGGCAGCGCCCCGGCAGCGGCACGGGACAACGTTAGGGTCCGGCGTCGGACGGCCGTCTCAAGCGGACGGCGGCAGGCTGGTGCGCCAACTGTGTTGCGGTTCGTAGCCCAGCAGTCGCTTGGCCTTCTCGATGGACAGCAGCGTCTCCCGCCCCACCAGTTCCCGGCGCAGGCGCACTTGTGGGAACACCTCCGCGGCCAGTTCGGCGCTGGGGCGGAGCATGACGGTGTCGGCGTTGGCGATGATGAACGCCTCGAACCCGGGACGACCGTGCTCCAGCGCCCTGGCCACGGCCTGTGCACCGTCCCGGCCGTCGATGTAGCCCCACAGGTTCCATTTGCGGGCCATGGCGTCGGTGTCAAAATCCGGGAATGCCGCGTAGTCGGCCACGTCCATGACGTTGGAAAAGCGCAGCGCCGTGATGCTCAAGGTGGGATCCCACCGCACCAGCTCGCGGGCCATCTGCTCCTCGAGGTGCTTCACCAGCGAATACGTGCTCTCTGGCCGCGCCGCATACTCCTCATCGACGGGCAGGTACGGCGGATCGGTGTCAAAGGGCAGCCCCAGCACCGTCTCGCTCGAGGCATACACCACCCTCTTGATGCCGGCCCGCCGTGCCGCCTGGAACACGTTGTAGGTGGAGAGCATGTTGTTCTCGAACGTCGCGGCATCCGGCAGCAGCCCCGGGGCGGGAATCGCGCCGAGATGCACCACGGCGTCGAACCCGGCATGCCTGTCATCGACGCCCAGGAGGGCGTCCACCACCTGGCCGTAGTTGCGCAAATCCACCACGACCAGACCCGGCCCGCGCGTCCCCGCCCGGTCCAGGGTGAGCACCTGGTGCCCGTCGTCGTTCAGCCTGCGCACCACGTGCCGGCCCAGCTTTCCGCTGCCGCCTGTCACCGCGATTTTCATGGATCCACCTTCTCTAGTCCCTGTTCCGCGGAGGTTGGCTTCCCCGGATTTACCAACGGGTTCGCCAAGGAGCGACGCCGGTTGGCGGCTCCCGGTCATGCCCGCCGGTCTGCCAGGCAGGAACAGGATTCCGGCTCCAGCCTATGTCCCCCCGCCCGGTCCGTCCATCAATTTTCCCTTCGACCATCCCTGCCACGGACGCGTGCAGCCGCCGGCTTGCGGTCACGGGATCCCCGTCCTCCCCTGTCACTGCCAGACAGGATTGGACACCCCTTTTCCTCTTGAAACAGGCAGGTCGGCGTGCCATGCTGTGAAGATCCCACCAGGAGGAACCATGCAGCGAATCGTGCCCAACATTTGGTGCCAAGGCAACGCAAACGACGTCGGCAGCTACTATGCCGCGACGCTTCCGGACACGTCCATGGAAGTTGTGGCCTCCTACCCGACAGAGAACCTGCCGGACTTTCAACGTGACCTCGCGGGCCAGCCGTTGGTCGTCGACGTCACGGTGGGCGGGTACCGGATCCGCCTGATCAACGCGGGCGGGGAATACCGGCCCACACCGGCGATTTCGTTCATCCTCAGCATGGACCCGTCGGCCCACGGTGGTGAGGACGAAACCAGGGCCGCGATGGGACGCATGTGGGACGCGCTCGCGGACGGCGGTGAAGTGCGCATGCCGCTGGACGCGTACCCGCACAGCGCACTGTACGGCTGGGTGGAGGACAGGTACGGCGTGAACTGGCAACTGATGCTGGCCGACCCCGCCGGGGACCCGCGCCCCTTGGTGATTCCGCAGTTCCTGTTCACCGGGGCAGCCGTTCAGGCGCAACAGGCCATTGAGCTGTACACCGGGCTCCTGCCGGACTCGGCTCCCGGCATGGCCGTTCCCCTCCCGGGGGACGGCGGCGGCGTCATGTTCGCGGAATTCACCCTGGCGGGACAATGGTTCTCGGCAATGGATGGCGGGACGATCCACGACTTCACGTTCTCACCCGGGCTCTCCTTGGAGGTTGACTGCACCGACCAGAACCAGATCGATACGTTGTGGGAGGCGCTGAGTGCCGTGCCAGAGGCCGAACAGTGCGGCTGGCTCGTTGACCGCTTTGGGGTGAGCTGGCAGATTGTGCCGGAGAACATGGGCGAGCTGGTGCAGCAGCCCGGCGCCTATCAACGGATGCTCGCAATGAAGAAGATCATCATCGCCGATCTGTAGGATGACGCGGCCCGGCGCTCACCAACCGCCGGTCACGAACTGTCCGGACCCCGCCCGCGGCGCCGCGTCCGCAGATACTCCCCCACGACGGCGCCCCCCAGATCCTCCACATCCGGTGCAATCACGCGGCCGCCGATGCGCCGGGACATGGCCTCGACGAAGCGGGCCAGACCCGGATCCTCGCCGAGCCGAAAGAAGGTCACGTGTGTCCCCGCCCGGCCCAGCCGTTCGAGTTCGGTGACAGTGAGCGCAATGGTTTCCGGCTCCGGTGGCCAGGCGAAGAGAGGCTCCCCGTCGGCGTCGAGGTGTGCGGTGGGTTCACCGTCGGTCACAATCAGCACCAGGTGCGCCATGGAGGGATACCTGCGAAAGAACCGGCCGGCCAGCAGCAATCCATGGTGGAGGTTGGTGCCCTGCTCACGCATTGGCGGCAGGCCGGTGAGATGACCAATGTCTGTCGTTTGCGCCAGCTTGCCGAAGGTGATCAATTCCAGCCGATCTCCGCGAAAACGGGTCGATACCAGCTGGTGCAGGGCCAGCGCTGTGCGCTTCATGGGCAGCCAGCGGCCCTCAGCCGCCATGGAAAAGGACACGTCGACCAGCAGAGCGACGGCGGCCTGCGTGCGGGCCTCCGTCTCGACCACCTCAATGTCTGCGATGGCCGGGCGCAGGCCGCGCGCGGGGTCGGCCCCCTCGGCGATCGTGCGCTGGATGGTGTTGCCCAGGGTTCGGGTGACGTCCCAAGGTTCGGAGTCGCCAAACTGCCACGGACGGCTGGACCCGGTTTGTTCTCCCGCGGCGCCTGCGGACCGCGTGTCCCGGGCACCCTGCCGCGCGGAGCGCTGCCAGGCCGTGTCCCGCAACAGGGACTTCCCAAGCCGCCGCACAGCCTGCGGGGAGAGCCGGAGTTCCCCGTCGGCACCCCTGCGCAGGTAACCGCCGTTGTGCATGCCCCGCTCAATCTCCGCCAGTGTGCGTGCCGATACTGCGGCCCCCTCGCCAAGCTGCCGCGCCAGCGCCTCAAGGTCAACATCGTCCAGGTGCGCCCCGCAGTGTGACTGGGAGAGCTGTTCTGCCAGTTCGTCCAGTTCCGCCAGATCCGCCAACACCCCCGTCCCGTCCCCCGGGCCCAGTCCTTCCTGGCCCTGGAAC
>JBBSQT010000217.1:0-4354 GCA_038243775.1 Actinomycetales bacterium
ACGTGGGTGTTGAGCCAGGCGGCGACCTGCGTGAAGGAGTCGTATTCGGTGACCATGAAGCAGGTGTGGGTGAACCTGCCCATCTGCCCGGCCACCCGGGTCTGGACGTGGGGATTGCTGGCGCCAACGCTGGTCACGGCAATGCCGGCGGCCAAATCGATGATGCGGTTGCCGTCCACATCCTCAAGAATGCCGCCCCCGGCGCGGTTGATGAATACGGGCAGGGCGACGCCGATTCCGCTGGAGACGTGGGCTTCGCGCTCCCGGTGCAGGGCCGTTGACGCGGGGCCGGGGATGGCCGTGGCGAGGTGGCGGGTCTGCGGGAGTGTGTCCTGGGTCAATGTCATGTCCTCCAAGGTATTGCCTGCCCGCGCCGGGCGCATTGGACATTCCATCCAGCTTCCTTCCTGCTTTTGTTCAATCTGTCCTTATGATGGGAGTCACCTCATCGAAAGGCATGCTTGTGATCAGTTTGGCGCAATTGCACCACCAGCTCGGCAGGGACCTCCGTCCGGCGTCGGGAAACACGGTGGCGCGAAGGAAGATTTCCGGGGTGCACATTTCGGAACTGGAGGACCCCACCCCGTACCTGGAAGGCGGGGAATTGCTGCTCACCACGGGCATTCCCCTGGTGGGGCCGGCCGCAAGGGTGCCGGCCTACGTCCAGCGGCTCGTGGACCGCGGTGTGGCGGCGCTGGGGCTGGGACTGGGGGCTGGCGTCGACGAAGTCCCGCCCATCCTGCTTGATGCCTGCAATGCGGCCGGGCTGGCACTGGTTCTGGTCCCCGACGGAATACCCTTCATGAACGTCTCGCGCGCCTATTGGGACCTGGTGGGCAGGGAGGGGCAGGCTGATTTGGCAGCCAGCCTGGGCACCCAGACGGCGCTTGCCCGGGCTGCCGCGCAGCCCGACGCGCTGGCCTCGGTGATCAAGGCGCTGGCCCAGGCGCTGGGCGGCTGGGCCGCGTACCTGCCTGCGGACAACGGGGCGGAGACGTTGTGGCCCGCATCCAATCGCGCCATACTTGGTCCGCTGCGCGCCGAGGCGTCCCGGCTGAACATGGGCGCGGCCCACTCCGCGGCCACGTTCCAGATCCATGGCGCGGACGTGGTGGAATATCCAGTGCTCGTGGGGCGGCGGGCGGCCGGATTCCTCGCGATTGGGGCAGGGCGCAAGCTCAACCGCACGGACCGGCAGGTCATCCTGACCGTGTGCGTGCTGCTGTCGATCAAGGCCGCGCAGGCGCAGGAACAGGACGCCATGGCCGCAGCCCTGGGATCGGCCGTGACCAAGCTGTTTCTGGCCGGGCACGTGGAGGCCGGACGGGCCCAGGCTGCGGACCTGGGGATTGCGGTGCCCCGCGGCGCCGTGCGGGTGTTGGTGGTCCGGAACCCGGACGACGGCGAAGCGCTCGCCCCGGCTCTTGCGCCACGGCTGGCAGCGGAGTCCGGATGGCCTGCGGCGGGTGCGGCACTAAAGGAGAGCCGCCTGCGGCACACAGCCGGGGATCTGAGTTACTGGCTGATGGACGCAGACCACGCTGGCGGCGGCACAGTCACGTCCGGTCGTAGGCAGTCCGCCGACGCGGAGCTTGCCGCGGTGTTGAGTCAGCCCATGGCCTTGGAGCGCGTGCGGGATGAGGCCGTGCAGCTGGCGGCCCTGGCCCGGGGGCTGGATGAGGGCCGTATTCAGGAGGTGATGCCGGGGTCGCTGGATCCGCGGGCCCAGGACTGGGTGGCTGCGCTGCGCGGCTATGGGCGTGCAGACCTGGTGGACACGGTGCGCTCCTACCTGCGGCACCGGGGGCAGTGGGAAGGCGCCGCCCGGGAACTGGGGGTGCACCGCAATTCCCTGCGGCACCGCATGGGCATCGCCGCGACGTTGATGCAGGCCGATCCGGAGGAGCCGGACGTGGCCGCCAACCTCTGGCTGGCACTGCGCGCGGAATAAGTCAGCACCGCCACGCCGGCCGGGGTCAACCGCGGGCCGGGTTCAGGGGGCTGGACCCGGCGGCAGCGCGGGCGCCCGGGTCAGCCGCCCAGCCACGAACGAACGGCGTCGTCGTGTTCGCCCAGCTGTGGTGGCGCCTGGGTGCGGACAGGGATGGCCGGGGTCCAGGTGATCGGATTGCGGATCTGCCGTCCCACGGCAACGCCGGCCGCGTCGTGGACCTCGATGGTGGGTTCCAGCCCCAGGGATTGGGCGTATTCGATCCCTTCATCGATCCCTGAGATGTGGCCTGCCGGGACGCCGGCGTCCGTGAGCCGGTCCTGCCAGTGGATGGCGGAGCCTGCGCTCAGTTCTGCCTCCAGGATCGGCACCAGTTTTTCGCGGTGTGCGACGCGGGCATTGTTCGTGGAAAACCGCGGATCCACCGCAATGTCGGGAATCCCCAGGACCCGGGCCAGCTTGGTGAACTGACCGTCGTTGCCACACGCCACGGCCAGCGGCCCGTCGGAGCACTCAAGAAGCTGGTAGGGCACGATCGAGGGATGGTCGTTGCCCATCCTGGCCGGAACTTTCCCGGCACCGAGATAGGCCTGTCCCTGGTTGGCCAGCGCGCCCTGCAGGCTGGAAAGCAGGTTCAGTTCAAGGTGGGCGCCCAGTCCGGTGGAGGTGCGGGCCGCCAGTGCCGCCAAAATGCCGATGGTGGCATCCTTGGCGGTCAGGACGTCCACCAGGGCCACGCCTGTCTTGACCGGGCCGCCCTCCTGCTCTCCGGTAATGCTCATCAGGCCGCCCAAGGCCTGGACAATGAAGTCGTAACCCATGAGCCCGGCCCCGCCGGCACTGCCGAAGCCTGTGATGGAGGCGTAGATGAGGGCGGGGTTGGCGGAGGAGAGTTCCGCATAGCCCAGGCCGAGTCCCTCCATGCCGCCTGGCTTGAAATTCTCCACGAGGACATCGGCACGCCGGGCCAGTTCCCGGGCGAGCTCCAGGTCGGCGGGATCGGTGAGGTCAAGCCGCACCGATTCCTTGTTGCGGTTGACGCTCTCGTAGTAGGTGGTTCCTGTGGGGGAGTGTGGAGGACCCCAGCTCCGTGTGTCGTCACCGCTGGCCGGCCGTTCAACCTTGATGACACGGGCGCCCAGGTCGGCCAGTGCCATGGTGGCCAGCGGCCCGGCCAGGACCCGCGAGAAGTCGGCGACAACGAGCCCGGCGAGGGGACCCGCGGCAGTGGGTGTCTCATGTGTTGGCATGTTGGCCTTTCAATGAAAATGATTCGAACCTGACGCCGAGACTAACAGCGGCCGGCGGGGCTTTCATTGGATGTTTTGACCAGCCGTTGTGCAGAACAGGCTCCGGAGGGATTCACGCCCAGTGCTGATCGGATTGACCTCATCCATGTGGTGACAGGCCCCGGAGTTGAATGCTCAAGCACCAGAAGCCCGATGAGCACTCCGAGGCAGGTTTGATGGCGGGCAGGGTTCCGAAAGCCGCGTGGCTCATTCGGTGGCGGAGCCTGGCAGACTGGAAGTTAGGCGCGTAGGAATGAAGCTGCCGCGCCGGGTTGCTTGCAGTCTCGAGGGAAGTTCTTGGCTAACAGACGGGCAACAGTGCCGAGAGCAGGGCGATCGGAGACCCAATAGTTAGGAGCTGCCAGCCGAAACAAAGCGGGCTCGGCCAAGCCGCGGATTGTAGCGGTTCTCCGCCCCGCCGGTTTAAAAACATGGCAACATCCGCGGATTAATCGGACCTCAGTAAGTCAAGACCGTGATCAACTTGTCGTTCAAAAACGTGAGTAGAACGAGATCTGGCCCTTCCGCGCACCCGGCGAAAACAGTACAACTACCGGTCAGAGACCCTCGTTGTGCCCCCGGCGGGAATTGAACCCACAACCAAGAGAATCTCAGGAAATTCACGCCAGAAGTCCTCGTTCCTTAGCGAAAACCACTAGTTTGCGGGGAGTAGAGGGCCATTGGGGTCCCTTGAAATGTCATGATTTACAGGTGGTTTTCGTTCACAAACCTGAATAAAACGTGACGAGGACTTGCAACGCAACCCCCGAGCTGCTGTTTGATGGTCGTTTGCAGGTTCCTCGACACGACGGATGGCATGTCACTTCTTGTGAACGGGCGGCCGTCATGCCTTTATATTTCGTGTTGTTCAGGGTACGGTGCTCGGCCCCTCGTCTGCAAGAAAACATGCGATCAGCAATCGCTGGAGACGTGGGCGATCTGCCTACTCGGCAATCTTTTTGTTTGCTTTGGCGATGATCCGTTCGGCGCTTTCCAAGATCCGCTTTTGAGTCATCGACTTCGCGTAGACAACCTTGCCGTCGCGAGAGTTCAACTTGACTTCGTACCTGCCCGAACGTGCAGAATTATGCGTCGTCCCGCCGATTCGCTGTGG
>JBBSQT010000218.1:0-4352 GCA_038243775.1 Actinomycetales bacterium
CTCCGACTGGACCACCAGGCGCACCGGACCGTCAACCGCCTCCACCTGGTACTCGATGGCAGCGATCGAGCGCTGGGCCAGCGACACCAGCCGGGTCGAGGCCACACGGATCGTCCGTCCCGCGGGGGAGGACCACACGGCGCTGCGGCGCAAGACGCCGGCCCGGAAATCAAGGACCCGCTCGTGGCTGTGGAGCCTGCCGTACCTGACGTCGAAGGGCTCATCGTCGACCAACAACCGGATCAGCTTCCCGTTGGTGACGCTGATCATGATCTGCCCCGATTCCGGGTAGCCGTACCCGGCCTCCGCATACGGCAGCGGGCGCAACTCGTGGACTCCATTGAGATAGGAACCCGGGAGCTCATAGGGGGCACCCTCATCCAGGTTGCCCCGCCAGCCGATGTGGCCGTTGGAAAGCGCAAACAGCGACTCGCTCTGCGCCAGCACGCCCAAATCCAGATCAGTCTCGCGCAGGCACCACGGTTCGCAGCTAAACGACGAATGTGAAATCACCAGAACACCTCGCTAAGCCCCGAGCAAATCGGCCAAAACCTCAGCTTCACTGCGTTCCATCCGTACCGGGGCGGCCATTGGCACCGGATTCCCCTGCCCGGTCAAGGCGCTCGGGTGCTCAAGGGCCTTGGCGGGTTCAGCGTCGCCAGGTTCAGCCGGGCACCGGAAACCAAATTCTTCGAAGCTTACCAAATCGTGGGCGCCCCGATTGCTGAACCGCGTTGGGGGAGCCGCCGTCATGGACCACTGATCAATATGCGTTTTTTCCTTGCTGAGCCCGCGCGGGCAAAAATGGGCCGCCAGCGCCCGACAACCCTCCCCGTGCGGCTTGACCTCGTAGACACGGCCCGTGCTCATCCTGTGTACATCCGCCATGACCCAGCATTCCTCTCCTCGGCACCAGTCTCGCAGTTCCAGTTACCCGTGGCTAGGGAGTCTGGGTCAGTGCTGCTGAGCCGCTGCACAGGGTCGTTAGCGTGCGGCGTCCCCGGAGATGGTGAAGTGATCCCGGCTGTCCGGCCCGTCGCTGGTCCGCGGCACCGATCTGCACCCCAGGCGCACGAACCCGCTTCTTCGCCGGCGCACCCGTTTGTTGCCGCATTTATTGGCGCGTTTGTTGGCGCGCACACCTGCCACCGACACGCCGGAAGGTGGTGCGGCGTTGTCCCAAAACGACCCGAAGGTGGTGCGGCGTTGTGAATGGGTGTGGCGGCTGACCCACGGCCGCAGCGATCAACGTACACCATCAACCCGTTAAAAGATATGTCACTGAGGTTACAGTTCGCTGATTTGCGTACCGATTTGATCTCGGTTTAGGATAGGTCATGCCCTGCGGGGCCGGCGGCCGATCTTGCCGCCACGACTGCCCGCAGCCTTCCAACACCGAACACCGTCATGCGGAAGACTGCGGAAACAACCTCCATGTCTATGGGTTGGACGGTGGCGTGAAGATGTCCGGGGACGGATGGAGCGCAGGTGGCCTTCGGGAGAACGCATCGATGAAAATAACTAAAATTACGCGCAACATTGCCCGTGTCGTGGCTGTCGGCGCTATTGCCGGCGGGGGTCTGGCGTTGGCCGGAACCGGCGCCAATGCGGCCGACGGGGGAACCTGGGATGCCTTGGCACAGTGTGAAAGCAGTGGCGACTGGGGCATCAACAACGGCAACGGCTTCGCCGGAGGCCTACAGTTCACCCCTAGCACCTGGGCAGCCTTCGGAGGCACCGGAGCGGCGTCGGATGCCAGCCGTGAGCAGCAGATCGCGGTGGCTGAAAACGTCCAGGCCGGCCAAGGCTGGGGCGCCTGGCCGTCCTGTGCCGCGCAGCTTGGCCTGAGCGGAGGCGGCGGAGCAGCGTACACACCTGCTGCCGTGCCTGAGGCGCCCGCACCTGTGGTTGCCCAGTCCTCTGACGTGCAGCCGGTCCAGCAAGTCCCGGTCCAGCAGGTCCCGGTCCAGCAAGTCCCTGTCGAGCAGGCGCCCCTTCAGCAGTTGCCTGTCGAGCAGGCGCCGCTTCAGCAGTTGCCCGTGGAGCAGGCCCCCGTGCAGCAAGCCCCGGCAGCGATTGCGCTCAGCGGCGAGACCTACACGATTGAATCCGGCGACACTCTCAGCATCATTGCCGAGAAGCTGAACATCGCAGGCGGCTGGGAAACCCTGTACCAGGCCAACGTGGACACGGTTATCCACCCGGACCTGATCTTCACCGGCGCGGTCCTGAACCTGCCGGCCTAAACACCGAACCAACCGCACGAACAAAACAATAGAGCTCCGGCCCGCACCCGTTCTGGGGTGCGGGCCGGAGCTTTATGCCGTCCCACAACAGGGGGAGCTACACGCGCGACGCCACGGCACCCAGCCGGTTCACGCCGTCGTACGTGTAAACCGGCTTGCCGCCAATAAACACCTGGGTGGCCCGGGCCATGACGTCCAGGGGGTCCGCGCTCCACAGCACCAGGTCCGCCTCCTTGCCCACCTTCAGCGAGCCGATCCGGTCCGCCAGGCCCAGCACCTTGGCCGGGTTGATCGTGATGGCCCGCAGCGCCGTGTCACGGTCCAGGCCCTCCTTCACGGCGAACGTGGCCTGGTGGACCAGGAAGTTGATGGGCACCACCGGGTGGTCTGTGATGATGGAAATTTCGACGCCGGCGCGCGCCAGCTTGCCGGGGTTGGCGATGGAGCGCGCGCGCAGTTCCGGCTTGGACTTGGTGGTGAACAGCGGGCCGATCAGCACCGGTGTGCCGCGCCCGGCAATGACATCAGCCAAAACGTGGGCCTCCGTGCCGTGGTCGATGACCAGGTCGTAGCCGAACTCGTCGGCCAGGCGGATGGCGGTGGCGATGTCGTCCGCGCGGTGGCAGTGCTGGCGCCAGGGGATTTCGCGGCGCAGCACCATGGCCAGCGCCTCCATCTGGGCGTCGCGGGGGCGTGGTTCCGGCAGCGCCATCCAGTTCTGGGCGGCCATGAACGCCTGCCGGATCACCAGCGCCGTGCCCAGCCGGGTGGAGGGCGTCTTCTTCTTTTCGCCGTAAACGCGCTTGGGGTTCTCGCCCAGTGCCGATTTCAGGCCGCTGGGGGAGCGCAGCACCATTTCCTCGATGTAGCGCCCGTGCGTGTGCAGGGCCACGGCCAGCCCGCCGATAGGGTTGCCTGAGCCCGGGTTCACGTTCACGGCGGTGACGCCGCCGGCCAGGGCGTCGTCAAAGCCGGGGTCAAAGGGGTCCATGGCGTCGATGGCCCGCACGGCCGCCATGACGGGGTCGGTCATCTCGTTGACGTCGCTCGTGGAGGAGACTTCGCCCTCCGGGTCCATGCCCAGGTGCACGTGGGCGTCGATGAAGCCCGGCAGCAGCCACTGGCCCTGGGCATCTAGGATGTCGGCTCCCTCCGGCACCTGCACGGAGGCGCCCAGGCCCAGGATCTTCCCGCCCCCAATGAGCACGGTGCCATCGAACGGATCGCCTTCGACCGGCACCACATGGGCGTTCGTGATGGCCAGGACACGCTTCTTCGCGGCCTCAGCGGCAGTGCGGATGGCGGCGCTGATGGATGCCGTGTCCGGCTTCGTGGCTGCGGAGGGAACAGGCTTCTTCCCGGCCTTGCCCGCGGCAGCAGCACCGGCACCGCCGGGCTTGACGGGAACCGAACCGGGCTTTCCTGCCGGAGCAGCGGCCCTGCGAGTCACCCGGCCAGGGACAAAGCCGGGATGGGGGGTGGGCTGTGAGCCGCTCATGATTGCCTTTCGCATGCCAATAGGTGGACTCCTACAAGCTACCGCGTTTGCTTTCCCGGGAGTGCCGTGGCGCACCGCAGCTGGCGTAGGCTGTGCGCATGTACAGCAAAACGGCGCTCATCACCGGCGTTGGCCGGACCGCGGGTATCGGGGCGGCCATTGCCCGGGCGCTCGCAGCGGACGGCTGGAACCTGGTCCTGAACCATTGGCAGCCTTACGATGAACGCATGCCCTGGGGCGTCCGGCCCGACGACGTTGCCGTGCTCACCGCCGAGCTCGAGTCCGCCGGATCCCGGGTGTGGGCCCTGCCGGCAGATCTGGGCGAGCCGTCCGCCGTCGACCGTCTCATGGCGGAGATTGCGCGGGAGGCCGGACCGCTGGCGGGGATGGTGCTTTCACATTGCGAGTCCGTGGACTCCGGGATACTGGACACCCCCTTGGAGAGTTTCGAGCGCCACTTTGCCGTCAATTCGCGCGCCGCGTGGCAGCTCATTGCCGCGTTTGCCCGCCAGGCCACGGACGACGGCGGCGCGATCGTTGCGCTGACCAGCGACCACACGGCGTTCAACCTGCCGTACGGGGCATCGAAGGGGGCGCTGGACCGGATC
>JBBSQT010000219.1:0-4344 GCA_038243775.1 Actinomycetales bacterium
GCCCAGCTGACAAATCGGCAGGCCCCGTGGTTAATCCTCCACCGGCTCGGCTGGACCTTCGGGAACTTCGTAGGGTGCCGGCAGCGTCCCGACATTGTGTTCAAGCAGGCGCCACGCCCCCACACCGGTTCCTTCCGCTGCCGACTGCGAGGCCTCCACCACGGACCAGTGGCAGTTGGAGAGCCCGGACAGGGTTCGCCACAGTTCCTCAGGCAGTCCCAACAGCTTGGCCAGGGCAACGCGGGTTGCGCCGCCATGCGTGGCAACCACCAGCGTTCCGCCGTCGGGAAGTTCATCAATGCCATCCAAGATGGCAGCGACCATGCGGGCGGCGACTTCCATGCGGGTCTCCCCGCCACCACCGGCCCGGGTGCCGGGCTCGTCCCGCTGCCAGCGTTGAATCTGGTCCGGATAGCCGTCGATGATCTCATCAAACGTTTTCCCTTCCCATTCGCCGCCGTTCGTCTCACGCAGGCGCGCATCGACGTCGACCGTGTTGCCGGTGAGCTCAGCCAGGGCCTGTGCCGTGGTGAAGGCGCGCGATAGATCCGAGGAAAGGATCTTGACCTGGCCGGAACTGCTGTTGGAGGTTCGCAACTTTCCGGCCAGCAATGCGGCTGCACGTGTTGCTTGGGCGGCCCCCACTTGGTCCAGGGGTATGTCGCTTTGGCCCTGGAAGCGGCGTGCCGCATTCCAGGAAGTGCGTCCGTGGCGCCAAAAAATAACCCGCCGGCGCTGGCCGGCGGGCTGCAAAACTGAACGCTCGGGTGAAGTTGGCATGATCAAGTGACAAGTTCCATTCCTGCGGCCCCTGGTGTGGGATTAGTTTTCGGGGTTCGGTTCGGTGGCGGCGGGCACTGCAGCCTTGGCCGAGGGGTCCTGCGCGTCCATCTGCAGGTCGATGACCGGGCAGTCGCCATACAGGCGTTCCAGGGCGTAGAAAATCCTGTCTTCCTCGTGCTGGACGTGAATGACGATGTCCGCGTAGTCAAGAAGGACCCAGCGTCCGCCGGAGCGGCCTTCGCGGCGCACGGGACGCAGATCGAATTTGTGCAATTCGTCTTCGATGCCGTCAACGATGGCGTTGACCTGCCGTTCGGTCTCCGCCGAGGCGATGAAGAAGATGTCCGTGATGGCAAGCCGTTCGCTCACATCGATGGCTGTCACATTCACGGCCAGTTTGTCCGATGCCGCCCGTGCTGCTGCCCGGGCAAGTTCGATCGACTGTTCTGTTGCGCTCACTGCGGTTTCCTTTGATTGGTGAAAAATATTGCGTGCTACGAAGAGAGGAACATTATGACGCCAATGATCAATGCGATGCCGACAATGAGGACGGCCCCCCATTGGATCAGCTTGTTGCGTTGTGTCCGTCCCAGCCCGGCAGTTACCGCGTCCAGAGGCTCCAGGCCATGCGCGTAGTCAGCGGGCATGGGCGGCATCTTGGAACGCTGCACAGCTCCGGCGGCATCGGCAGGCATCACGGCGCTGGGCTTGGCGGCTGCGGGCTTGCCAGCGTCAAAACGCTCCGCACTGACACTTGGCACTGACGGCGATGGAGCGGGCTGTGTCGCAGCGGGCGGCCTGCCCTGGGCGGCCGGGCGCGTGGGGGCGGGGTGTTGTCGTGGCGGCGTCTGCCTTGGGGTGGCACGGCTGACGATCGGCACATGTGTTGTGGCGGGCGGAAGCATGACGGGCCGGGTTGCGCCCGGGACGTCAATAAACTGCAGAGGAGTCACCATGGCCAGGTTGTTGGTGGCCGTGGGGTCAGGAGCTGGGCGTTTGCTCTTGTCGTTCTCCTGTGCGAGCCGTTCGCGGGCCTGGGTACGTTGGCCAAGAATGGCGGCACGTTCGGCGTCAGCTTTTTGGCCCCCCAGAGCCCGAAGCTCCTCCCCGCTGGGCGCGAGAACCTGTGGCGGGCCCGCGGACACCGGGTAATAGCTGCCGCCGGGAACCAGTCCGGGCATGGGCGGGTAGTTCGCGTCAACATCTCCGGCGAGTGGCCCGCCCTCATACATCCGCTCAGCGGCACCATCCGGGGAGACTAACGACGGCGATGCCCCCACCGATTGGGCCGCTGCGGCGATTTGCTCCAAAGATGTCGGTGCCTGGGGTTTGGAGTGCACAGTCGGCGCGGCGGCCATGGCAGCGCGGCGACCGGACCGGGGACGCAGTGGCGTCTGGCCCGCCTGGTTCAACGATTCAGCACCGGCCCCGGCGGCATTTGGCTTCGGGGCGGCCGGCGCGGCGGCAGCAGGCTTGGCGGCAGGCTCAGGCTTCGACGCAGGCGCAGCAGGCGCGGTCTTGGAAAGGGCGGTAGCAGCCGCGGAGACGACCGGGTTGACGGCGGTGATGGGCGCCCGGTCGGCGTCGAGCTGCGCCTGGCGCAGGGCGCGCCGGGACGGCAGCGGGTTCAGGGCCGGCGCGTCGATGGGCTCCTGGTGGGCGCGCAGGGCTGCCCTGTCGCGGGCCCTGATCTCAGACTCCCGCTCTCCGCGTGGCCTCTGCGCCGGCGCAGCCTGCGCAGACTCGTCCGGATCCGCGGGACTTGCTCCGGCATTGGCTGGCCGCACCGACTGTTCGCGCAGTTTTCTGCGGCTGCGAATCGGCTCAGTTTTCTTACTCATCAATACTCATTCGGTTCTCGAGGTCACCGGCACAATGCCCACACCGGCATCCGTGACGGGTTGGACATACAACCCATATTTGGCAATGTATTGCACCACGCCGTCCGGCACCAGGTACCAGACGGGGTTTAGCGCCGCCACCCGCTCACGGCAATCCGTTGAAGAAATGGACATTGCCGGAACTTCCAACAAACTAACGTCGCTGCGGCCCATGTCATCCAGGACATGCCCAGGACGTGTCACACCAACAAAATGTGCCAGATCCCACAGCTCGTCACTGTCTTTCCAGGACATGATCTGGGCCATGGCGTCGGCCCCGGTGATGAAGAAGAGGTCGGCGTCGGGCCTCATTTTGTGCAGGTCCCTCAGCGTGTCAATCGTAAAGGTGGGTCCGGGACGGTCAATGTCAACACGGCTCACAGTGAATTGCGGGTTCGCCGCGGTGGCGATGACCGTCATCAGGTAGCGGTGCTCGGCGGCACTGACCTTGCTTTTCGCCTTCTGCCACGGCTGGCCTGTGGGTACAAAAATTACTTCATCAAGCTTGAATACACTCGCAACCTCACTGGCTGCGACAAGGTGACCATGGTGGATCGGATCAAACGTTCCACCCATGACTCCAACACGGAGACGGTCCCGGGTACCCGCTGAGGCAGTTACCCGGGTCATGTCCTTAGTGATTGGAGGACGCCGAATCGTCGTCGTGCAGGTGCTTGTTGGTGTGCTGGCGGTGCGGGTCTTCACTGGCGTCAACGGCCGTGTGCCGGTTGCCCAGGTTCATGAAGGACACCGTGACGAACATCAGCAGCAGCAGGACCACCAACATGGAACCGCCAATGACAAACGGCGGCGCGATCAACGGCGCAAGATCGTGTTCTTCTGCGGCAGCAAGTACGACGCCGGAAAGCTGGGTCAGCATTATTTCTCCCCTTGGGTACGTGGCACGGTGGCGAGGCGCCACCATCAGGCCAATGTGTTGCTTGAATTCCTTCTAATGGTACGTGCTATCCGGGGCCGCTGGCACACCGGCACGCAGCCCCGGCCCTATCAGGCTTAGTGGCGGACCTGGCCTTCGCCCTGGACAATCCATTTGGTGGTTGTCAGCTCCGTCAGGCCCATGGGCCCGCGGGCGTGCAGTTTCTGGGTTGAAATGCCAACTTCGGCACCCAAGCCAAGTTCTCCGCCGTCGGTAAAGCGTGTGCTCGCATTCACAATGACGGCAGCCGAATCAACCTCAGCGACAAACCTTTCCGCATTGGCCAAATCGTTCGTCAGGATGGCTTCGGTGTGACCGGTGCTCCAGAGGCGAATGTGCTCGATGGCGTCATCCATGGTGTCCACCATTTTCACGGCCAGGTCCAGGTCCATGTACTCTGTGGCCCAGTCCTCGTCCGTGGCTGCCGTGGCCTCAATCCCGGGGGGGATCACCGCCTGGACGCGCTCGTCGACGTGCAGCCGCACGCCCGCCTTCGCCAGGGCGCCGAGGACGGCCGGCAGGACCGTGGCATCCTTGTGGACCAGAAGGGTCTCCACCGTGTTGCAGACGCTGGGGCGCTGGGTTTTGGCGTTGAGAAGTATTTCAACACTCATTTCCTCACGGGCGCTGGCATCGATGAAAATGTGCACATTGCCCTCACCGGTTTCAATGACAGGAACGGCGGAGTTGGTGACAACGGTTTGGATGAGGTCGCGGCCGCCGCGGGGAATGAGGACGTCAACC
>JBBSQT010000220.1:0-4326 GCA_038243775.1 Actinomycetales bacterium
AAAGCAAAACACTCCGGCTACACCGTTCCGGGCCTGTCACTGCACGACGGGCACAAGGTTGCCGCACTGCTCCAGTCGCGCCTGCACGCCTTGAACGACCTCCAGCTCACCCTCAAGCACGCGCACTGGAACGTGGTGGGCCGCGACTTCATCGGCGTGCATGAGATGCTGGACCCGCAGATTTTCCTGGTGCGGGCCATGGTGGATGCGACGGCCGAGCGCATCGCCACCTTGGGCGTCTCCCCCAACGGACTGCCCGGCGCCCTCGTGGCGAAACGTTCCTGGGACGACTACTCGATCGGCCGGGCCCCCACCTCCGCCCACCTCGCCGCCCTGGACCAGGTGTACACGGGCTTCCTCTCCAGCCACCGCGAAACCCTCGAACAGGTGGGCAAGCTGGACCCCGTCACCGAGGACATGATCATCGCCCAGTGCGCGCAGCTGGAATTGTTCCAGTGGTTCATGCGCGCCCACGTGGAGGACGACGACGGCGAACTCGCCTCCGCGGGCACCAAGTCCGAACGTTCCGCAGCCGCCAAGGCCAGGTGAGGCGCCGTGCCCGGGACCGTTTCTGAGCGTAGCTATCCACTCTGCGCCATCGTCACCGGCGCCGACCGCGGCATCGGCAAGGCCACCGCGCTGGCCCTGGCCGCGGCCGGCTTTGACGTGGGTTTCACCTGGCACGACGACGCGTCCGGGGCCGACGATACAGCCGCACGGATCGAGGCACTGGGGCGTCGGGCGCCGTGCCTGTGGCTGGACACCTCCGAGGTGGCCAGCTGCGCCCCCGCCGTGGAACACCTGGTCTCCGAGCTGGGGTCCCTGGGCGTGTTCGTCAACAACGTGGGCGTGGGGCTGAACAGGGCCGTCATTGACACCCCGCTCACCGAATGGCAGCGGATCATGGACACGAACCTCAACGGCGCATTCCTCTGCCTGCAGGCAGCCGCGAAGGCACTCGTTGCTGGCGGCCGGGGCGGGCGGATCATCGCCGTCACCAGCATCCACGCCCACCAGCCCCGCTACGGCTACGGCGCGTACTGTGCCTCAAAGTTCGGCCTGGACGGGCTGGTCAAGACCCTCGCCGTGGAGCTCTCCGAGCACGGGATCACGGTCAACGCCGTGGCGCCCGGGGAGATTGCCACCCATCTCCCTCCGGAGGAAAAACGGCACGCCCACGAGATTCCCCGCCCGGGACTGCCCCTGGGACACGCCGGCACGGCCGGGGAAGTGGCCGCCGTCATGGCCTTCCTGGCCTCCCCCGCCGCCAGTTATGTCACCGGCGCCAGCTGGGAGGTGGACGGCGGGATGGCCGTCATGGGCGCCCAGGCCAGTTCGCACCTGACCGACGACGGCTGGCGGGTGGCCGCCAGCGGGGGCACCAGGCCGTAGCTTCGACGTGGGGCCGGCCGGCATCCACATGCGGCAGGCCCCGAATTTACCTGCGGCCCTTGACCTTCGCCGTGGCCGGGGCAGTCCATGGATCTTCCGGCCAGGGGTGCTTAGGGTAGCGTCCTCGCATCTCCGAGCGCACCTGTGAATACGGGCCGCACCAGAAGGACGCCAGGTCGTCGGTGACCGCAAGGGGCCGGCGGGCCGGGGACAACAGGTGGAACAGCACGCTGACTCGCCCGTGGACCAGGCGGGGCGTCTGGGCCAGCCCAAAACACTCCTGCAACTTCACAGCAACCACTGGCGGGCCGCCGTCGTGCACGTCAGGGTAGTCGATGCGGATGTTCGACCCGCTCGGCACGGCCAGGGTCTCCGGGACCAATTCCGCCAGCCGGGAGGCTTCGGGCCAGGGCAGCAGGCGGCGCAGCGGATCCGTCAGCGACAGCGCCGAGAGTGCCTTGCCGGCAGCGACGGACTCAAGTTCCGGACCCAGCCATTGGGTGAGCCGCGCCAGGAGCGCCTCGTCGCCGACGTCGGGCCAGGGCTGCCCCACTTCGCGGTGCAGCAGCGCCATGCGGCGCCGGAGCGCGCTGGCCGGACCGTTCCAGGGCAGCATGCCCAGGCCGTCCTTGGCCAGGGCAGCCGCCACGGCCCCACGCCCCTGTTCCGGCGTGGGACGGACCGGCGTCGAGGCCAGCACAATCGCGCCCAGGCGCTGTTCCCGCCGGGCAGTCACCTTTCCGTTGGTGAATCGGGCCTCCACTGAATCCCGGAGCAGGTGGGACGCGACGGCCTCCGCATGGTCCCTGTCAAGGGGTGCGGCGGAGCGGATCAACGCACCGGTGCCGGCAGTGTCCCGTCCCGCGGCCCGCGCCACCTCCGCGACGGCCAGCCATTCGTGCCCGGCCAGGGTGCTGCCGGCGGGGAGCCCGGCGCGCGTGCCCGAGGAAAGCAGATATTGCTGCCCGGTGGCGTCGGCGACGAGTCGTGCCACCCTGTCGGGGAAGGCCAGTCCGACGACGTACCCCACCACCTCCGACGCCGGCAGGTGCGTGTGTGTCGGTCGGGCGGCAGTCGTCCCGGTGGGGCGGCCGGCACCCTTGGCGATCCGTTCCAGGCGCTGCACTTCCTGTCTCCAGCGCCGGGCGCCGGGTTCCCGGCCTGAGCGCAGGGCTGCAAGCAGTGCCGTGAGGTCGGCTCCCGGAGCCCGGCCGTCCCCCGACACCAACGCCACCACCTCGGCAGCTGCCCGGGCGCCGGCTGCGTGTGACCCGTCCAGCAGTGCCCTGGCCAGGCGCGGATCGGCCGGGATGCCAGCCAGCGTCTGGCCGAGCACCGTGGCGTGGCCGTCCGGGCGGATGGCGCCCAGTTCACTTAACACGCCCACTGCCGCGTCCATGGCCTGCGCCGGCGGTGCGTCGGGCAGCCGCAGTCCGCGTCCTTCCGGGGAGCCCCAACAGGCCAGCAGCAGGGCGGCACCGCTAAGATCGGCGACGGCGATTTCGGGCATGGGGTGGGCCGGTGCTGCGGCGAAGGTTTTCTGGTCGTAGCAGCGCACCACGGTCCCCGGCCCCAGCCGTGCGGCACGTCCGGCCCGCTGCTGCGCCGATGCCCGCGAGGTGGCGACGGTGACGAGCCCGGTCATGCCGCGCGCGGCGTCGCGGCGGGGTTCGCGGGACAGGCCGGAGTCAACCACGAGACGCACGCCAGGCACTGTCAGGGACGATTCCGCCAGGGAGGTGGAGACGATGATGCGCGGGGCCCCGCCCGGTTCGCGGCCGGACACGGCCCGGTCCTGTTCGCGGGCGGGCACCTGCCCATGCAATTCCAGCACGTCGGTGCCGGCCGTCGTGGCGCGCAGCCGCGCGGCAATGTGGGAAACTTCCCACGCGCCGGGGGCAAAGACCAGTGCGTCCACCTCGGGGTTTACCGCCAACGCGGCCGCGTGGGCGGAGGCGGCCGTGGCTGCGACATGGTCCAGGAAAGTGCGTGAAATGCCGCGCTGGTCCATTCGCGCCACGGCGGCAGGCACCCACTGCACGTCCAGGGGGAACAGCGCGGAGGGGCAGTCGACCACGGGTGCCGGGGCCCCGCCGTCGTCCGTGGCCAGCAGCCTGGCAAAGCGGGGTGCGTCGAGGGTGGCGGACATGGCGATGACGGTCAGGTCGTTGCGCAGCGCCCTGACCTCGCCAAGCATGCCCAGGAGGAGGTCGGTGTCCAGGCCGCGCTCGTGGACCTCGTCGAGGACGACGGCGGCGACGCCTTCCAGCCCCGGGTCGCGCAGGAGCCGGCGCAGCAGGATGCCGGGCGTGAGGAATTCGACCGTGGTGAGCGGGCCGCTGTGGCTCTCCCCGCGCACCGCATACCCAACTGTGGCGCCAAGATCGGTGCCGTCGAGGCTGGCCAGGCGGCGCGCGGCGGCACGTACGGCGACGCGGCGGGGCTGGGTGACCAGGATGCGGCTGTGCGGGGTGGCATTGAGCGCATTCGCCACCAGCGGCGGGACCAGGGTGGTCTTGCCTGTGCCGGGAGGGGCCTGGACGACGGCGGCGACACCGTCCGGCGCTGCCTGCGTGAAGATGTGCGCCAGCATGGGCAGTGAATGGGCGAACACCAGCCCCTGCCCCATCCGGGCAAGGTCAAAGGTGCCGCCGGGAAGTGCCGCCGCAGCGTTGGTGGGCACGGGCTTTAGCCGATCTGCAGTTCGCCCATGCTGTCCCAGCCGCTGCCGTCGACCTTGCGCGAGACAATCTTCGGGGTGCCGGTCAGGTGTGGGCGCATGGTTTCCAGGCCGGCCTTGAAGTGGGCACTGTTGACGTGGGTGCCGGCGGCGTCGTCATCCAGGAAGGCTTCCAGGAGGATGAATTCATGGGGGTCCCCGACGCTGCGTGACCAGTCGAACCAGAGGTTGCCTGGCTCGGCGCGGGTTGCTTC
>JBBSQT010000221.1:0-4324 GCA_038243775.1 Actinomycetales bacterium
GTTGTAGTTGTAGCGGCTGTAGCCCATGGCAACGGACTCCGCCGAGTTGATGTTCCAGATGTCGGCACCGGTGACGAGCGCATCGGCAGCCGGGGTTGCCACAATGTGGTCCAGCGAGCCGACCATGCCGCCATAGGCGTAGGAGTGCTTGCCGGTCTTGGCGCCCTGGTCCACGTAACCGGCGTCGGCCATGGTGAGCATGGGATCTTCAAAGCTGTAGGAGTTGAAGTCACCCATGAGCAGCACCTTGTCGGTGCCCTGCGAGGCCTGAAGTTCCGTGGAGAATTTCACCAGCGCCGCAGCCTGGGCGGTGCGGGCCAGGTTGGAGTTGCCCTGTCCGTTGTCGATGTCACCCGGTGTGGCGGCCGAGCCCTTGGACTTGAAATGGTTCGCGATCAAGATGACCTTGGCCGCGCCTGCATTTTTGGCAAGTGTGAAGGCCTGGGCGAGCGGCTGGCGGGCAATGCGCGTGTAAGCCGGATCATCCAGGATGACGGAGTCGCCAACCGGTGCGGCAACGGCCTTTTTGTAGATGAAGGCCGTACGGATGACGTCCTCAGTCTCCACCGATGGCCGCTGGTCCGCGGCGGGTGAGCGGACATAATCCCACACCCCGGGGGCTGCTGCGTTGAGGGCACCCACCAAGGTGGCCAGGGCCGCGTCGCGGTCCTCACCGAACTTGGCGGAGTTCTCAATTTCCTCCAGCGAGAGGACATCCGCGCCCGAGGCGTGGATGCCGGCAACGATCTTGTCCTGCTGGCGCTTGAGGTTCTCCGCATTGGCGGCGCCGCGCTGCAGGCAGCCGGTCCGCACGGTAATGGGATTGCCTTCCCTGTCGTTGTAGAACTGGCAGGATTCGTTCATGTCACCGGTCTGGGTGAAGTAGTTCTGCACGTTGAACGTGGCGACCTTGAGGTCACCGCCCACGGCGGTCGGAGCGGCGACGCGGTTGCTGCCAAAGGCGATCGGCTGCACGGTTTCCGCATTCGCGGAAGTCAGTGCCTCCAACGGCTGGAACTTGTAGGCGTTGTTGCGGTTGTCAAAAATTACCGGTCCCATGAATGCGGACGTGGAGCCCAGGCGCATCGGGGTCCCCGGGCTCAGCCACGGCAGCGGGATCGACTGGTTTGCGGCGCTGAGGAAGTTGGTGCCGGCGCCGTCGTCGAGCTTGATGGCGCGGGCCGCGTTCTCGGCGACCTGGGCAGCGTGCTCAGCGGAGCCAACCGGACCAACGGCCGTGGGCTGGACCAGCGAGGTGGTGCCCGTGGCCAGTCCGATCTCGCCGTAGGTGTTCAGTGAGTAATTGTCGGTGATGGTGAATTCGCCCTGCGGGTCAACGAGCATGCCTTCGAGGGTTTCCCTCCCGGCGTCGGTGGCCGGGACGGTGATGACGGCAGGCTTGACGGCCTCTGCGACGTCTTCCAGTACGGTCATTCCGCCCTGCGGGACATCGATTTCCGTGGTCGTGTTGGCATCCGCGGCTCCGCCAAATTCCTTGACGAGGCCGGTGACCTGGACGTGGTCGCCTGCCTTGACGCTGGCGACGGTGGGCGGGGAGTAGACGAACACGCCGTTGGAGGCCTTGTGCGTGGCCTGGTCAATGTCGCCGCCGGTGCCGGGGGTCTGGATGAAGTAGCCGTCGAAGCCGCCGGTCGGGTAGGCCGCGGTCACGACTCCCGTGGTGGTCACGGTGGTGTCAACCAGTGGGCTGGTGGCCCCTTCGCCCTGAATCTCGGCGATGGTCTTGGTGCCGGACTCGGCGGGCGGTTCGGGAAGGGCACTGGGGCCCTTTGCGCCGGTGGGTGTGGTGGCTGCCGTGCTGAAGTCCGCCAGGTTGTTGTCGGTGTCGGCGAAGTCCGTGCGGTTCAGCGAGGTGGTGACGCCGGCGGCCGAGGAGGCAGCGCTTTCAAAGGTGTTGGAGGTGCCGTAGCCGAGAAGGTCAACAATGCCTGTCGTGCCTATCAGGGATCCGATGCCAACGTCCGCGGGCAACGGGGCCGACTGGTCGGAGAGGAAGATTGTGCCAGCGGAACCGGAGAAGGAAACGGTGGTGGCAGCATCGGTATTGGTGAGCTCCAAGCCAGCGCCACCGTTGGATGCACCCTGAACCAAATAGTAGCCGTTCGCGGCAATGGTGCCTGAAAGAGAGGCAACACCAGACGGCGACGCCAATCCACCTGAAGCGCGGTACTGCAACGACCACCCATCGAGGCTGATGTCGGCAGCGGTGGGGTTGTAGAGCTCCACGAACTTGTTCTGATGGCTGGCCCCGGCGCTGCCGCCGTTGAGATAGGCCTCATTGATGACCACATTTAGTGCGGCGGCCGCGGCCGCGGCCGGGGTGTCTGCCAAGGTGTCGGCAGCTGGGAGCGTGCCAGTTGGCGCGAGTTCCGCCGTCGTGCTTTCAGCGTTTGATTCAGCGGTTGATTCAGTGGGTGATGCCGGGGGTGCCGGATCGTCGGTGGCCAGGGCCGGCACGATTGCCAGGGGGGCCACGGCCAAACCAAAGGCCAGCACGGCCCCCAGCCCTGCCTTGATGAAGTTGTTGCTCGTCATGTCTCCAACTCTCGAAAGGGTGGCACGTCCTTGTGCCGTAAGTGATGTTGAACCGCAGACATTAGCTGGAGGAGCTCTGAAGAAGCAGCAAAAGTATGGTCCCTCGGCCAGCCCTGCACGGTCGTGTTTGAGCCAAACACATTGTTGTGAATCATTCATGAACGGACGCTTGCGGTCAAGGAAACACGACGGTGTTGGGTGTAATCGAGCCAACAAGTCACAAACAGTGACTCTTGTGATACGTAACACGGGGGAACGTGCTCACTATTGGTCCGCCATGACAAGGCATGGGATGGAGAGCACCCGAGAAGCCGTCCGCCTCGAGAGCCGGCCGTCCAGGAGGGCAAAAATATTTTAGAATTCAATTTCAAAAAAGTGTTGCCCGAGTCACAAACTTAAACTAGAGTCTAGTTTCAGTTAACAAATATCCCGCTGGACGGAGCATCTTCCTCACAGGAGGGTTCGTCCGTGATTTTGGAGTGATTAGATGCCGCTGTCCCTCACCGAAGAGCATGCCGACCTGGCTGCCGCCGTTTCTGAATTCGCTGATCGGTTCGCCAATATTCTGCAGACGCGGGAACTGTTCGACGCTTACGGCGCAGGCGGCCGCCCCGCACACTGGGGGGAGCTGGTGGACAACGGACTCCACTCCCTGCACATCAGCGAAGAACGCGGAGGGCAGGGCGGCAGTATTGCCGACACCGCGATCGTGGTTGAAGAATTTGGGCACCGTCTGGTGCCCGGACCTTATGTATCCACCGTCCTGGCTAGTGCGGCTGTGGCCGGCGCCACCGAATGTAAGGCATCCACTCAGGGTCTGGACATCTTCGCCGAGGGCGCCACCGGGGCGTTGGTCATGCCCACCTCCGCCATCTCTGCCGCCGCCCACGGTGAAGGCTGGACATTGAACGGACGCACGGAAACGGCGTCGCTGCTTTCGGCCGAATGGCTCGTTATTGGTTTCAACGACGGGACGGCAACACGCTTTGCCCTCGTTGATGCCGAGAGCGCGGGCCTGTCCAAAGCGGCCGGCAGCAGCACTGACCTGACCCGCGACGTCGGAACGCTGATCCTTGACTCTCTGGTGATCGAGGCCAATGACGTTTTGGCGGGCCTGGACGCGCAGTATGTTCACACCCTGCAGGCCGGCCTGCTTGCCTCAGAGGCCGCGGGCATTATGCGCTGGGCAGTGGAAACAACCATTGAGTACGTCAAGATCCGCGAACAGTTCGGCAAGCCTGTGGGCTCCTTCCAGGCCGTCAAGCACAAGTGTGCCAACCTGCTCATCACCTCCGAATTGGCCACCGCTGCCGCTTGGTCCGCGCTGGTGGCCATGGATCAGGACCCCGACCAGCAGGCTCTCGCGGCCGGCTCCGCCATTCAAACGGGCATTGTCCCAGCGGTCGACGCGCTCACGGAGGCCGTCACTATCTTGGGTGGCATTGGCTACACCTGGGAGCACGACGCCCACCTGTACCTGCGCCGTGCCATCACCCTGGCCGCGCAGGTGGGCCCTGCCAGCACCCACATGGCCGCTCTGGGCCGCGTAGCACTGGAGCTGGACCGCCGCATTGACATTGAACTCCCGGACGAAGATCCAGTTTTCCGCCAGCGCATCGGCACGCTCCTCGACCAGGCCCGCGAACTACGGAATGAACATGACGGCGGGCGCTGGAATTCCCGCGGCTCGCAACGCACATTCCTGGCCGAAAACGGCCTTGCGGCCCCGCACTGGCCGGCCCCGTACGGCCTCGGTGCAAGTCCTGCA
>JBBSQT010000222.1:0-4321 GCA_038243775.1 Actinomycetales bacterium
GAAAGAGCCACCACCGCCACCGTCGTGGGCTGCAAGCAGCTGGACTGGGACAACCGCCGGCGCCTGGTCGACGTCGGACTGTGGAGCAACACGTGGTTTGACAGGTTCACGCTTGTAGGCCTGGACGAGCTGGACCAGGGCCAGTACGACAGCCACGCCGACATGTTCGCCGTCAACACGGCCGGCATGCTGGTGCGGCGTGACGTTTTTGAGCGGCTGGGCGGTTTCGACCCAGGACTCCCTGGCCCGGGCGACGACCTGGATTTCTGCGCCCGCGTTCGACTCGCCGGTGACCGAGTCCTGGTGGTTCCGGAAGCCCACATGTACCACGTGGTGCACCGCCCCAACGGCATGGGCTCGGCCGTCGCGGCCCGCAAGGCCGGCATCTTCCTGCGGCTCAAGCATGCGCCCGCCTGGCAGCTGCCATTCCTGGTGCTGGGCACCATCTTTTCCGCCCTGTACTGGCTCGTGGCCGGTTTTTTGCTCAAGGCACCAGGTCACGCGATGGGCATGTTTGCCGCCAGCCTCGCCGGGCTGCTGCGCCCCATCGCCCTGGCCCGCAGCCGAAAAACGCTGGCCGCCCAGCGAAAGCAGCCACGGTCCAGCCACAAGGGCCTGCTCGTCGACAACCATGCCGCGCGTGCGCAATTGAAGATGCTGCGGGAAACGGTTGGTCCGGAGGAAAAAACACCGCAGGACTTGCCCGACGGTCCTTCCCTGCTTGAACCGACGGGAGAAACACACGAGCAGTCGGTGACGCCGCTGGCCGCCGTCAAAACGGCGCCCATTGTCAGTGCGCTCGCCCTGGCAGTACTGCTGGCCGCGCTGTCCCTCGTTGCCCTGTCCCGTTTCCTGGGAGCCACGGCACTGACAGGCGGGGCGCTGCTTCCTGTTTCGGAGCAACCGGCCCAAATCTGGCAGCATGCCACCGGTTGGTGGACCTCACTGGGTTCGGGCCTGCCAGGGCGCGGAAACCCCTTCAATTTTGTTTTGGCACTGTTGGCGGCGCTGGGCAGCAACGGCTCCCTCGCCGTGCTGTGGCTGGTGCTGCTTGCCCTGCCGCTGGCCGGGTTCACCGGCTGGCTGGGGGCGGGCGCGCTGACGCTGCGGCGCTGGCCGCGGGTGGTGGCGGGCCTGGTCTGGGCCGGCGCCCCCGTCTTCCTGGTGGGCATGGGCCAGGGCCGGGTGGGGGCCCTGCTGGCCCACATCCTGATCCCGCTGGTCATGCTTGGACTGATTCGTGCCGTAGGCGGCGCCGCAGAGCCGGCCGCCAAAGCGGTTCCGGACGCGGCCATCCGTGCAGGGAACGCCGAGACGCACATTGCCAAGCTGGGGCGTCCCGGCGTTGCCGGAAACCCGTCTTGGACTGCTGCCGCATCTGCGGGCCTGGCGCTTGCCGCGGTCACCGCAGCATCGCCCAGCCTGCTCCCGGTGGCCGTGGTCGGCATCCTGCTCACCGTCTTGTTCATGGGCCGCCGGGGAAGGACCATCTGGTGGGCGCTCGTGCCGCCAGCCGCCCTGTTCGCGCCGCTCGCCTGGTCCGCCTGGGAGAATCCGCGCGCCATGCTGGGAGATCCCGGCCTGCCGTTGCCCACCAATCCCGGGCCGCTGTGGCAGCAGTTGTTGGGCTTTCCCGAACATGTGGACCCCGCAGCCAACCTCTCCGGCATCGGCGTCGTGAACGGCCTCCCCGCGCTTGGCTGGGTTGTCATCATCTTCATCGGAGCACCCGTGGTCCTTGGCGCCGTCCTGGCCCTGCTGCTTCCCCTGCACCGTTCTGCCATGGTGCGGACCCTGTGGCTGGTGGCCTTGTTGGGCTTGGCCGGGGCGTATGCTGGCAAGTTCATCGCCGTGGCGTTCGACGGCGTTACGCTCGTCACCCCGTTCAGCGGACCTTCCGTTTCACTCGCTTTCTTCGCGCTGCTCGGGGCCGCCCTTCTGGGGTTCGACGCCGTTGCCCGCAGCGCCTGGGACACCGCACCCCGGACCGCGAGCAACTACGACCGCAGGGCCAAAACCACGGCCACGGTGCTCTCGGCGCTGCTCGTGGCCGCACCGCTGGCCAGCCTTGGCCTGTGGAGTGCACAGCAGTTCTCCAATGAGCCCGGCAGCCCGGCCCTGACTGGACCGTTCCTGCCGCAGGCGGGAACCCCCGGATCCATTCCGGCCACTGCCGCCGACCGCGGCACAGGTCCCGAAGCGAGCCGCACCATTGTCCTGACCGTCCTCGCCGACGGCGGTTTGCACGTGGCACTGATGCAGGGCTCGGGCACCACGCTTGATGCCATGTCAACGATTGCCACGGCGTCGGGCATCACCGGCGCGCCCGGTGCCGAAACCCTTGCCGCGAAGGACCGGGCCGCCGAGGTTCTTGAGGACAGCGCCGCGACCCTGGTCTCCAAATCCGGGATCGACCCCCGCCCGGGCCTTGTTGACCTTGGCGTGGGCTTCGTGGTGCTGCGCCAGGGTGACACCGCAGCTGAACTGCTTGCCAGCGAGATCGAGGCCGTCCCGGGGCTGGACACCGTGGGCCCCACCGAATCCGGCTGGCTGTGGCGGGTGAAGCCGCAATACCCCGATCCCGAACGCAGCGATGTGGTGAACCGTGTCCGCCTGCTCGACGCCGAGGGCAAGATCGTGGCACCGGTCCCGTCGCTTGGGCAGGGTGTGGACACCCAAATTCCTGTGGCAGAGGGAGAGCGGAAAATCGTGCTGGCCGAGCGTTTCGACCCCGGATGGCAGGCCTGGCTTGACGGCAAGGCGTTGCCGACGGGCACTGCTGACTGGGCCCAGGCCTTTGAGGTGCCGCCCGCTGGCGGACACCTGGAAATCCGCTACGTCCATCCGATGAGTCTGGTGTTGGGCCTGGCGCAGCTGGTTCTGCTTGTCCTGACCCTCCTGCTGGCGATCCCCGTCAGGGCCCGCCGCGGACGGACCGGAGCCTATCGAGATGAAGCATCATTGCAAAGGGTTGGTAGGAGTGCCTGACATTAAGGACAATAACGCCGGGCAGGAACTGCCCGCAGAGAAGCCGGAGCCGACGGCGTCCCCCAAAGCCGCGTCCCCCAAAGCCGCCATGCGTTACATAGGCAAGGTCCGCCGTCGTTGGCCGGCCCTTGTGGCAGGCACCGCCACCTTGGCCGTGGCCGTTGCGGCCGTGGGTGCGGGCACGCTTTTTCCGGGCCAGAATGCCACGGCGCAGACCGAGATTGTCCCGTACCAGCTGCCGGTGGGGGAGGCTTTGGCGAATTGCCAGGGCCCCACACAGTTGTTGGCGGGTGCGGCTGTGGGTGCGGATCCGGAGTTTTCGGCGAACTCTTCCGGCACGTCGACATTGCTGAGTGCGGTGGCCCTCAGCGGTGCCGCGGGTGAACTGCCCGACGCCTCAGTGCAGGCCCTGGACGGGAAGTCCTCCCCGCTGTTTAAGCTCTCGAAGGCATCGGGCCCGGTGGATTCGGGCCCGGTGGATTCGGGTCCGGCGGATTCGGGTCCGGCGAGTGTGAGCGGCAAACCGAAGACGCGTGCCGCACTGGTGCGGGGCCGCTCCGTGGACGTGCCCTCAGAATTGCGGATGTCGCCGTTGGGCGAGGAAGTGCCCGTGGGTGCGGCCTCGGTTGTTGTCGTCGCGCCGGACGGCGATCTTCGCGGCCTGGCTGCTGCGAGCTGCCAATCACCGTCGAACGAGCTGTGGCTCTCAGGGGCCAGCACATCGATTGGACGCACCTCGGTGCTGAAGATTTCCAACTCCTCGGCCAGCGCCGCCAAGGTGTCCTTGGACTTGACCACCAGCCAAGGTCCCCTGCAGGCGGCCGCCGGGAAGGACCTGGTGGTGGCCCCGGGTACGGTCCGCTCGGTGGTGCTTGCGGGGGTGGCCCCCGAACAAGACCTGATCAGTGTGCGTTTGAAGAGCACCGGCGGGGCGGTCAGCGCTGTCATCCAGCAATCCGTGCTGCGAGGGCTGACGCCCGGTGGTGTTGACTATCTCACGCCGGTGCAACCCCCGGCGACGGCATTGGCCATTCCCGGTGTGCGGGTGCAGTCTCCCGATGTGGCAAAGACTATTTCCGCACAGAATGGCTACGCCGATGCCACCACTGCCATGGTCGTCACCGTCCCCGGTGCCCAGGATTCTGTGGTTCAGGTCAAGGCTTACGGCCCCCGCGGACAGGTGGCCCTGCCCGACGGCGGCGTCTTCACAGCTGCTGCCGGCAAAGCGAACCTGCTGCCGCTGAAGGGGCTGCCGGAGGGGACGTATTCGTTGAGCGTCAAGGCCGACGAAGCCGTGACGGCAACGGTGCGCATGGTCAGCGCCAAGAAGGCA
>JBBSQT010000223.1:0-4316 GCA_038243775.1 Actinomycetales bacterium
GCCAACATTGGCTACCTGATTGACGACGGCGTCTATCACCCGGGCGACTCGCTGATAGTCCCCGACGGGGTCAGTGTGGGGACCCTGCTGGTGCCGGTCCATGCGCCCTGGTCCAAGGTGTCCGAGGTGGTGGACTTCGTGGTGTCGGTGCGGGCACCGCATGCCTACCAGATTCACGACGCGCTGCTCAACGACCAGGGGCTCGCCTTCACGGAGTCGCACATTGCGCGGATAGGCGCCCTGCACGGCGTGAAGTTCGGGCACCTGAAGGCGGGGCAGTCGGTGGAAGTTTAGCCCGGTGGAAGTTTAGCCGTTCCACACGCCCGTGGCGAAGAAGTCCTGGATCGACTGCAGGTGCGGTGCGGGGTCCAAATCCTTTTCCGCCAGCCAGGCGGGGTTGTTGTAGCTGCCCGCGTAGCGCTCTCCGCCGTCGCACATCAAGGTCACAATGCTGCCCTTTTCACCGGCGGCCACCATCTGCGCAACCAGCTGCCACACTCCCCACAGGTTGGTTCCGGTGGAAGGACCCGCGTGCAGTCCCGTGAGCTGCTCGAAGTGCTTCATGGCGGCCACGGAGGCGGCGTCGGGGATTTGGAGCATGGTGTCAATGACGCCGGGGACAAAGCTGGGCTCCATGCGCGGGCGGCCGATCCCTTCAATGCGGGAGGACGTGCCGGTCACGACGGAGGGGTCATTGTGCTTCCACGCCGGGTAAAACGCCGAACCCTCCGGGTCCACCACGGCCAGCTGCGTGGCGTGCCCGTGGTAGCGGATGTAGCGGCCAATGGTCGCCGAGGTCCCGCCGGTGCCGGCACCGACCACGACCCATTCCGGTTCGGGGTGCCTCTCATGGGAGAGCTGGCTGAAAATGGATTCGGCAATGTTGTTGTTGCCGCGCCAGTCCGTGGCCCGCTCGGCGTACGTGAACTGGTCCATGTAGTGCCCGTTGGTTTCACCAGCAATCTTGGCCGCGGCCGAATACACCTCGTCGGCGTTGTCCACCAGGTGGCAGCGGCCCCCAAACTGCTCAATCAGGGCGATCTTCTCCGGGCTGGTGGAGCGGGTCATGACGGCCACAAAATCAAGGCCCAGCAGCTGCGCAAAATACGCTTCCGAGACGGCGGTGCTGCCGGAACTGGCCTCCACAATGGTGGTGCCTTCATGGATCCAGCCGTTGACCAGGCCGAACAGGAACAGTGAACGGGCCAACCTGTGTTTCAAGCTGCCCGTGCGGTGGCACGACTCGTCCTTTACGTACAGGTCCACACCCCACTGTTCCGGAAGCTCAATCTTGTACAAATGGGTGTCGGCTGAGCGATTGTTTTCTGCCTGAACCTTGCCCATGGCGATGTGTGTCCAGGACCAGGCGGATTGAGCTTTGTTCATGCCTGTCAGCGTATCGCAGTAGATTTGGAGCTGTCGCCAGATTTTCCCTGGGGTATGTAGTCAATGGGAGCCACCATGAGTGTTTTGATCAGTGCCGCAGACCTGCACGGGCGCCTCGCCGCCGGGGAGCGCACCGTCCTGCTGGATGTCCGCTGGGCGTTGGGTGATCCCCACGGCCGCGACCACTATCTGGCCGGGCATCTTCCTGGGGCCGTTTTCGTCGATCTGGACGCCGAGCTCGCCTCCCACGGCGCGCCCGCGGACGGCCGCCACCCCCTGCCGGCCGAGGCCGACTTTGCCGCGACCGTGCGCCGCTGGGGCATCAACGACGGCGACACCGTGGTGGTGTACGACGACGCCGGAGCCGCCGCCGCTGCCCGCGCCTGGTGGCTGCTGGGTTATGCCGGCCTGAAAAACGTCTTCCTGCTCGACGGCGGACTCGGCGCCTGGCGTGCTGCCCGCTTTCCCGTCGAGGACGGGGAGGTGCAGGCGGTGCCGGGCAACGCCGTCGTCCATTATGGTGCCAGGGAAACCATCGACGCCGACGCTGCCGCCGCCTGGCCCGGCAGTTTGCTGGATGCGCGCGCGGGGGAGCGCTACCGGGGCGAGGTGGAGCCGATCGACCCGCGATCCGGGCACATTCCCGGGGCCCTCAGCGCGCCCACCAGTGAGAACCTGGCCGCCGGGCATTTTCGTTCCGCGGCGGACTTGCGGGAGCGGTTTGCCGGCTTGGGCATTCGTGCGGACACGGAGGTTGCGGTGTATTGCGGGTCCGGGGTGACGGCGGCGCACCAGATCGCGGCGCTGGAGATTGCCGGGTTCACGGCGGCACTGTTTCCGGGGTCGTGGTCCGCGTGGTCGAACCAGCCGGGGCGGGCCGTTGCCACCGGTCCGTCTGGTGGGAGGGGCGGCAACGGCGATAGGCTGGAAGCATGACCCAAGTAAAAGCATACGCAGCCGCCACTGCGACGTCCGGACTGCGCCCCAGCACCATTGAACGACGTGAACCGGGCGCCCATGATGTTGCCATCGACATTGAATTTTGCGGCCTGTGCCACTCCGATGTGCACACGATCCGCTCCGAATGGGGGCCCGCGAAGTACCCGCTGGTGCCCGGGCACGAAATCGTTGGCATCGTGAGCCGCGTGGGCGATTCCGTGGATGGGTTCACCGTCGGCGAGCGGGTTGGCGTGGGCTGCATGGTGGATTCCTGCCGCGAATGCGACTCCTGCCTGGAAGGCTTTGAGCAATACTGCGAGGCCGGAAACATTGGCACCTACAACGGCGTGGACCGCCGCAACGGAGATGTTGTGACCCAGGGCGGGTATTCACAGGGCATCGTCGTGGACGAAAACTACGTGCTCCACATCCCCGAGGGCATGGACCCGGCCGCGACCGCACCCCTGCTGTGCGCCGGCGTCACCACCTATTCGCCGCTGCGCTACCTGGACGTCCAGGACGGCGACAAGGTGGGCGTGGTGGGCCTGGGCGGGCTGGGGCACATGGCGGTCAAGATCGCCAAGGCGCTCGGTGCCACCGTCACGGTGTTCACCACCTCCCCGTCGAAGGCGGAGGCCGCCAAGGCCCTGGGGGCCGACCACGTGGTGGTATCCACCGACGCCGGGCAGATGGCGTCGGCGAAAAAGTCGCTGAACGCGATCATCGACACGGTGGCCGCCGTGCACGATCTCAACCCGTACCTGCGCACCCTGGCCCGGGACGGCGCCCTGATCCAGCTGGGCCTGCCATCGGAAACGATGCCGCCGGTGGAACCAGGCCTGCTGATCAGCGGCCGCCTCGCCTATGGCGGGTCCGTGATCGGCGGAATTGCGGAGACCCAGGAAATGCTGGATTTCTGTGCCGAGCACGGCATTGTCTGCGACATTGAAATGGTATCCGCGCGCGATCTTGACGGCGCCTACGACCGCATGGTTGCCGGCGACGTCAAGTACCGCTTCGTGCTGGACGTTTCCACCCTGTAGTTTCCCGGCCACATTGCTAACCGGCCACATTGCTAACCGGCCACATTGTTAGAAGGAGCAGTTCTTGAGCACGCTTTTTACCAAGATCATCAATGGCGAGATCCCCGGCCGCTTCATCTGGAAAGACGACGACTGTGCCTCCTTCCTGACGATCGGCCCGCTGACCGACGGGCACGCATTGGTGGTGCCGCGGCTGGAAGTGGACAAGTGGACCGACGCTGCCCCGGAGCTCGTCACGAAGCTCATGGCCTTGGCGCAGACCATCGGCCAGGCCCAGGTTGCCGCTTTCGGTGCACCCCGGGCGGGGCTGACCATCGCCGGCTTCGAAGTGGAGCACCTGCATGTGCACGTTTTTCCCGCCTACGGGATGGAGAACTTTGACTTCGGCACCGTGGACAACAACCCGGACCCGGCCGTCATGGACGCCAGTGCGGAGAAGCTCCGTGTTGCCCTGCGCGAAGCCGGACACGGAGAATTTGTGCCCAACGCCTGAGCTGCTGGCGCCTGTACTGTTGCTCCAGAGGCGCCTGAGCCTGTGCTGCTGGCGCCTGAGCTGTTGCTCCAGAGGCGGCTGAGCCCGAGTTGCTAATGCCTGCGTTGCCAGCTGGGGCGCACCGTTAGGCCACAACGGTGCGCCACAACAGTTGTGGCCGGGAAGTCCATCGACGGACTCGCGAACATCGCCGGGATCATGGACAACATGACGCCCGTCCACGAGGTGTCCGACGAGATTTGGAACCGCGTCGTCAACGTCAACGTCAATGGCACCATGAAACTCATGCGCGCGGTCATCCCCCTGATGCTCGCGCGCAGGGCTCCATTGTCAACACTGCCTCGGAGGCTGCCCTGCGCGGCTCGGCTGCCGGTGCCGCCTACACGGCCTCCAAGCATGCCGTCGCGGGGCTGACCAAGAGCAGCGCGTTCATGTACGGGCCCAGTGGACTGCGC
>JBBSQT010000224.1:0-4286 GCA_038243775.1 Actinomycetales bacterium
CGGGCTTTCTGGGCCCCCTGTCGGATTCGAACCGACGACCCCCGCTTTACAAGAGCGGTGCTCTGGCCAGCTGAGCTAAGGAGGCAAACGCAATCAAGCGCTTCACAAGGCTACCGTAAGCACATTGAAAAAAGAAAACCGGCCCTCCCTGCGCCAACACCGCCCAAAAAGGGGCAATGCCGCGAAAAGAGGGCCGGTTCCTCGCCGGTTCCTCACCGGTCCCTTACTGCTTTTTCAAACCACGAAGAAGTAAGCAGCCTTACTTCTTGGCTGCCAGGATTCCTTCAACGAAGGCCGGGAACTGGCCTTCCTTCCACTGCTGGCCGTCAACAAATACGGTCGGGGTGGCGTTGATGCCGTTGGTCGAGGCCAGCGAGCTGGCGTACGCAACCAGGGGGCGGAAGGTCTTGGCATCGACGCAGCTGCCGATGTCCGCCGCACCGGCTTCGGTGGCCATGCTCTTCAGCTTCGAATTGTCCAGGCCCTTGCTGTTCTCGGCAGGCTGGTTCACGAACAAGGTGTCAAGGTATGCCTTGTACTTCTCCGGCGTGCCCTCTGCAACACAGGCAGCCGCAGCGGCAGACCGTGAGGAGTAGTTGGTGCCCGAGGAGAAGCGGTCCAGGTAGTTCAGCGCGCGGTACTCAACGGTGATCTTGCCGGCTTCGCGCAACTCGTCAATCTGGGCGCCGTTCGTCTTTTCAAAACCGTTGCAGGCTGGGCACATGAAGTCCAGGTAAATGACCATTTGGGCGGGGTCGCCGGCCCCGGTGGCCTTGATGCCAATCGCCGCAGGGTCGGTAGCCTCCGTCGGCGCCGCCGTCGGGGCGGGAGGCAGCTTCTCCATGTCCACGTTCCCGGCCGGTGTCGCCGGCGGGATGGCCACGGCACCCTTGCCAATCGTCACGCCGCCAAAGGAGTTCATGCTCGCCGGAACAGGGCCTGTCGTGGCGACGGGCTCGTTCGACTTCTGCGTGTTGATGACAACCAGCGCAATGACAACGATGATCACCACTGCCGCCGCCAGGACGCCGCCGCGGATCAGCCAGGAATTGCGCTTTTCCTTCTTCAGCTGGGCCTCGCGAATAATCTTTGCTTTTTCGCGTGCTTCAGTCGTGCGCTGGGCTTTTGTCAACCGCGGTTCGTTTTTGGAGCTCATAATTCCTCAAGTCTTGGGGCATGAAAAAAGGCCGCGTCACGGCACATTACCTTTCATCCTAGGCGAGAAACCTTGGAGAACACTTACAGTACAAGAGCCTGCTTCGTGTCCCGCTTCGTCAAACGAAACGCCCCACAGGCTAAGCTGGCACCAAAGCGAGTCCCAATCATTGGAGCAGCACGTGCCTGAAGATTCCACCAGCAAACCGGCCCTCCACCCCGGTAATTCAGACTTTATTGTCGTCTCCAACCGGCTCCCCGTGGACAGGGTTGCCCAGGAGGAGTCCGAGGACGGATGGGGGCGCTCCCCCGGAGGCCTCGTCACCGCCCTGGCCCCGGTCATGGCCACCCAGGAAGGTGCCTGGGTGGGCTGGCATGGCGCCCCCGACGAGGACCTGGCTCCCTTCCACCACGAGAACATGGACCTCATTCCGGTTCCCCTGTCCAGTGACGAGGTTGAGCTCTATTACGAAGGCTTCTCCAACGCCACCCTGTGGCCGCTCTACCACGACGTCATCGCCCCGCCCGAATTCCACCGCACCTGGTGGGACGCCTACCGCCGCGTGAACCGGCGCTTCGCCAAGGCGGCCGCCGGCGCCGCCGCCCACGGCGCCACCGTCTGGGTCCAGGACTACCAGCTCCAGCTTGTGCCCAAATACCTGCGCGAGCTGCGCCCCGACCTGAGCATCGGCTTCTTCAACCACATCCCCTTCCCGCCCCCGGAAATCTTCGCCCAGCTGCCTTGGCGCCGGGAAATCATCGACGGGCTCCTCTCGGCAGACCTCATCGGCTTCCAGCGCCCCAGCGACACCGCGAACTTCCTGCGCTCGGCCCGCCGCTTTGTTGGCGCGGGCGTGAAGTCGGCCCAGGTCCAGCTCAAGGACGCCGAGGGCACCATCGTGCACATTTCCCGTGCCGCCCCGTTCCCCATCTCCATCGACGTCGCCCAAATCCAGGAACTGGCCGTCCGCCCGGACATCATCTCCCGCGCCCAGCAAATCCGGGAGGACCTGGGCAACCCCAAAACGATCCTGCTCGGCGTCGACCGGCTCGACTACACCAAGGGCATCACCCACCGGCTGAAGGCCTACGGCGAACTCCTCGCCGAGGGCGTCCTCACCGTCGGGGACGCCACCATGATCCAGGTCGCCAGCCCCAGCCGCGAGCGCGTGGAGTCCTACCGCCTGCTGCGCGAGGAAGTCGATGGCATGGTGGGGCGGATGAACGGCCAGTTCGACACCATCCTGCACACCGCCGTCCGCTACCTCCACCACAGCTACCCGGTTGAGGAAATGGTGGCGCTCTACCTGGCCGCGGACGTCATGCTCGTCACCTCCCTGCGCGACGGCATGAACCTGGTTGCCAAGGAATACGTGGCCGCGCGCGGCAACAACACCGGCGCACTGGTCCTGAGTGAATTCGCCGGCGCCGCCGACCAGCTCAAATCCGCCCTCCTCGTGAACCCCCACGACATCGACGGCCTGAAAGCCTCCATCATGCGCGCCGTGCACCTCTCCCCCGCCGAATCCGGGCGCCGCATGCGTGCCATGCGCCGCCAAATCCTCACCCACGACGTCCAGCGCTGGAGCCAGGACTTCCTGTCCACCCTCGCCACCAAGGCCGAACCGGTATGACCCTGCCCGCCGAACTGCACCAGGCACTCCTCGCCATTGCCTGCACCCCGGCGCTGCTCGTGGCGCTGGACTTCGACGGCACCATGTCCCCCCTCGTGGACCGTGCCGGGGATGCCCGCCCCCTCCCGCGCTCCGCCGCCGCCTTCGCCTCCCTCTCTTCCCTGGAATGCACGACGACGGCCCTCGTCTCCGGGCGGGCCCTGGCCAGTCTGCGGGCGGTCGCCGCCCCTCCGGCACCGACACTGCTGGTGGGCAGCCACGGGGCCGAGTCCTGGTGGGGGCCGGATTCCCCCGCGTTGGAGCTCAGCCCGGAGCAACAGGCTGCCCTGGCCCGTGCCCGTGCGGTTGTGGCCGAGGCCGTCCAGCGGTACCCCGGCACGGTGGCCGAACAAAAGCCCGCCGGGGTGGTGCTGCACTTCAGGCTGGCCGGCAGCGCTGACGCACGCTGCGCCGTCGACCATGCCAACAACGCACTGGCCGGGCACCCGGAGTTCCATCTCAGCGACGGAAAGATGGTGCGGGAAATTTCCGTGGTCCGGGCCGACAAGGGCCAGAGCCTGGCGGCGCTGCGCAGCTTCAGCCGCGCCACGGCGACGTTCTTCGCCGGCGACGACGTCACCGACGAGCACGCCTTTGAAGCGCTGGTCCCCGGGGACGTCGGCGTCAAGGTGGGCCCGGGCGCCACGGCCGCAGGCCACCGCATCGCCTCCCCGGCCCAGTTGCCTGAGGTGCTGGAGGCGCTGCTGGCCGCGCGCCGGAACCACCTGGCACCCTGAGGCTGCCCCACTCTGAGAATCTGAGACTTTGAGAATCTGAACATCACCTGAAAGGCGGCATCGTGCCATCGACCCTCATCCGCAATGTCCGTCCGTGGGGCGGGGACCCCCAGTGACGTCACCGTCACGGACGGGATTGTCAGCGCCGTCGCCCCGCACGATCCAGGGGCCGGCGCTGCCGAGACTTCCGGCGCTGCCGAGACCGCCGGCGCTGCCGGGACTGCCGCGGCCCGCGGGACTTCCGGAGCAGGGAATGCCGCCGGCGTGACCGTGGTGGAGGGCCGTGGCCGGCTGCTGCTGCCCTCGTTCTCCGACGTCCACGTGCACCTGGACTCCACCCGGCTGGGCCTGCCCTTCCGTGAACACACCGGCGCCCCCGGCGTGTGGGCCATGATGATGAACGACCGCAAGAACTGGCGCCACGCGGAAATCCCCCTCAACGAGCGCGTCGAGGACACCCTGCGGATGATGATTGAACGCGGCACCACGCGGGTGCGCAGCTTCGCCCAGGTGGATGTGGACGCCAAGCTGGAGCGGTTCGAGGCCGTCACGGCCGCCCGCGAAGCGCACCGGGACCGGGTCGAGATGGAGATCATCGCGTTCCCGCAGGCGGGCCTGTTGCGCGAGGACGGATCCGCCGACCTGCTGGAGGAGGCGCTGAAGGCGGGCGCCGACGTGGTGGGCGGCATCGACCCCTGCGTGCTGGACCGGGATCCGGTGC
>JBBSQT010000225.1:0-4223 GCA_038243775.1 Actinomycetales bacterium
ACGCAGCAGGCGTCCCCGTTGTTGTGCTCGGCTCTCCGCTCGAGCTGCCGCTTGCGGCGAGATTGCTTCCCCTCACCACGCTGGCATCCTCCACCGGCTCCGCACTGAGGAACCTGGAGCTGTTGCGGCGGCAAAACTCACACTCCTCTTCAATCTTTTCCCCTGTGCTGGTGGTCATCAACGCGCCCCTTGAAGCATCGTTGCTGACGGTTCCGGGGGTCGCACTAATGCACTTTTCCGTGCTGGGCCCGGAAAATCCCCTGTTGGTGCTGCCCGGGTCGGTCACGCTGGCCGCCGCAGGCAACCGGTTCCAGGGAACAGTCGCTGGAGAGGATTTTATGCCCGACGGGGTGCCGGCCACAGTATTTGCTTCCTATGCCCGACGTCGTGCCCGGACCGGATCGCCGCCTAGCAGGGGGCCCGGCAATGCCAGCAGCCCCGCCGCCGGACAGCATGGCCTGGCCGCGAACGTGCTGCCAGGCCCCGAGGCCGGCAGCATGGCGGGGCTGAGACAAAATTGGCAGCTGGCTGCGGGTGGGGCATTGCGTCCGGTCCCTGTTGGCCAGTCCGCGACCGGACCGGTCATGTTTGATTTCGGGCGGGACGGCCCCCATCTCCTGCTGGCAGGAACCACGGGATCGGGAAAGTCCGAGTTCCTGCGCACCCTTGTCGGCAGTCTGGCAGCGGCGCACTCCCCCGCCGACGTGCAATTTGTGTTCATTGACTTCAAGGGCGGTGCCGGTTTGGGCGTCCTGGGCAAGCTGCCACACACCAGCTCACTCATTACCGATCTGGGAGGGCAGGGAATGGACCGCACCCTGTGCTCGCTGCGCGCAGAACTGAACCGCCGGGAAGCCGCGCTGGCCGAGGCGGAAGCGGAAGACAATGACGGGTACCGTGCCATGGCGCATGCGGTTGCGGCAGCGCCCGAAGCGTCCCCACTGCGAAGCGCGCACACCATGGCTCATCTGGTCATTGTCATTGACGAGTTCCGGGTTCTGGTTGATCAGTTCCCCGACGCGATGGCCGAACTCATGCGGATTGCTGCCGTGGGCAGGTCGCTCGGCATCCATCTGGTGATGGCCACTCAGCGGCCCCAGGGTGCATTGAGCGCTGATATCCGGGCCAACGTCACCAGTTCGATCTGCCTGCGCGTGCAGTCGGCCCTTGATTCAGTCGATGTCATTGGCACCCCGGATGCGGCCGGCATCGACGTCAACGCCCCCGGCCGTGCCTTCCTCAGCAGGGCCGGGAGCCGGCCCATGGAATTCCACACCGCCACGCTGCGTCTGCCGGAAGGTGGCGGTTCTGCGCTGCCACTGGTGGAATTGGCCGTTGAACGACTCGCCCGGGAAGCTCCGCCGCCCATTCCCGCGGCGGAGGGCGGAAGCGACGTCGCCGCCCTTGCACAACTCATGGAGCGCGCCTGGCAGGAGGCCTTGGCAGCGGAAGGCGGCGTCAGGTCCGCTCCGGCGGTGGTGGCGGCGGAGCTCCCGCCGGTCCTGGCCGACAGTGACATGGCCGACAGTGACATGGCGGACAGTGACATGGCAGGCAGCAGCATGGCAGGCGGCGATCCTGCCGCCACCGTCGCGGGGCATTCCCTCCTGGGGCGGCACTTGGCGTTGGGCCTGGTGGACGTTCCTCAGGGCCAGTGCCTGGAGCCGTTGCGGTGGCATCCCGGCAGCCAGTCGCACCTGGCCTGTTTTGGCACCGCCACGGAGACTTCCCGCGCAGTGGCTCTCGTGGCGGGCAGGGCATTGGAGTGCAAGTCCATAGGGGATCGGCCGGTCGCAAACCATGCGCGGGACACCAACAAAGAGCAGCGCGCTTTGGTGTATTTTCTCGACGGTGACGGGACCTTGACGCCATTGGCCTCAAGCCCGTGGGTGGGGGCCTGCCTGGCGCCAGGGAGCCTGCGTACGGCCGCACATTTAGTGCAGCGTTTGATTCAGGCTGTGCGCACTGATTCCCGCCTGCATCTGGTGTGCATCACGGATTGGGGCCGGTGGGTGAGCGCCTTGCGCGCCAGCCCATGGCACAGCACCGAGGACGATCTGGCGGAGCTGATCCGGTTCAGCCCGCCCAACCTGGTGATGGCCATAGGGGGTGGGCGGGAGCTGCTGTCCGCCTCATTTTTGGCTGCCATCCCCAACAGAATGTATCTCAGCCATGGGAGCAATTCCGAGTCAACCGTGCTGTGGCCGCGGCTGCCGCGTTTCAGGTCCCTGACAGGAAGGGCCGCCATTGCCGGGCCAATCAACAATTTTTCCGGCGTCCACCATGGCGCCGAAAGCCTGGATGCGGGCGAAACGTTGCACATTGCCCAATTGGCCGGCCCCGTGGCTCTTGGGAGCTGGGCGGACTCGCACGACGGGACGGCACCGGGTCCCCCGGCTGGGATGCTGCGTGTGCGGGAATTGCCGTCGCAGGTGGGCATGGCAGGGTTCCGTGCACTCGTGGACGGCGGTGCGCCACCTGGTATGGGCACTGTTGCCGGGCAAGGGTTGGAGCTGCTGTTGGGGGTGGGCGGGGACGGAAGCGATCCCGTGACGACGCCCCTTGCCCCGGGAAGTGTGCTGCCGGTCCTGGGCGGTCCGGGCACCGGCAAATCAAGCTTCATCCGGGCACTGCAGCAGCTTCATGCCCGCTGCGACGATCAGGTTGGCCATCAAACAGGCCATCAGGTTGCCAATCCGGTGGATGGATTGCCGGTGGGACGCCTACCGGGGAATGGCTTGCCGGAGGGCACAGAAATCCCGAGCCTGCCCCATGTGCCCGCCGCTGCGGGCCCTGGAGGAATCCTGTGGCTCGATGACGCGTCCGCCCTGTCCCCACAACAGCTTCACACCGCCACCCTGCATTTGGCTGACGGCGGCTCGATTGTGGCGGCCGTCCCCTACCCCGGCCCGGCGCTGTCCATGGTGCCGGTGGAATGGGGGATTCGCACCGCCCAGCAAGCCATTGTGCTCATGCCCCAGCGGCCCAGTGATGCAGATCTTTTTGGCGTTCGGCTGGACACCTTAGGCGCGGAGCCGCCCGGCAGGGCTGTCCTGCTCGACCGGGGCCGCCGGCATTGGTTTCAATTTCCCGCACCTGGTGACCATCCGTGAACCACTTCTAAAGCCCTGTCACGGTGCAGCTGCACAAGAAAGTTAGAGGACGTGGTTCTCTGCCGCCGTGCGTTGGGAGAACGCCACCACCTTTGGCGTGAACAGGCAATAGGCCGCAGCCAAGGACGGCAGGAGCAGCAACAACCCCATCAACACACTTCCCTCAAGCAACGCCGGAACAGCGATGGCCATCATGAGCAACTGCCACACGAAAGCCGCTGAGCGGGTCCATCGCATGCCCTTGAACGCATTGATCGAGACTGCGGCCAACCCCGCGGCCAGACCCAGCAGCAAGACGGTCAGGAAAATGGCGCTTGCTGGGGAAAAAACGGGCTGGGTCAGCGCAGCATAGATCGAGTACACACCCACCACCGCCAAGGCCAGGGCCTCAAGCCCCACCACCACGGCGACGAGAACAACGCCTGCGGGCCGTGCCACTTCGGGGGCGGCGACGTTGGCGGCCGGCGTCGCCGAGGTGTTGGGTTCGGGTACGTCGGCGGGGTTTCGGGGATCGTTTTGCACAACTGCACCCTATCTGAGTTTGCGGGGAAAAAGCCCAGAACCTTCCCTGTCCTGTGACGCATCGCTCATGGCCGGAACGCAACAATTACGCCCAAACCTCTTGTTTACGCAGGGTTAACATGATTGGGTTAATGCAATGACCTACCGGGCCCGATTCAAGGGCCCTTTCTTATGTGGCCTAACGTGAATTATTTCACAAGTTGCCTCCCGTTCTAAAAGGAGAGAGTGATCAGCATGGACTGGCGTAGTCGCGCAGCCTGCCTCGACAAGGACCCGGAATTGTTTTTCCCTGTGGGCAATACAGGTCCGGCCCTGCTGCAAATCGAGGAAGCAAAGAGCGTTTGCCGTCGCTGCCCTGTGATCGACACCTGCTTGAAGTGGGCCATCGAATCCGGGCAGGACGCGGGAGTATGGGGCGGTTTGAGCGAGGACGAGCGCCGGGCCATGAAGCGCCGGGCAGCCCGCGCCCGCCGCGCCAGCTGATTTCCCGCTCTTCCTTGACCAGTTGACCCGCAGCCGCGGGTGAAAATCGCGATTGCGCGGAATTTTCACCTGCCGTTGCGGGTCACTTGTTTAAGCGCGGCCAGC
>JBBSQT010000226.1:0-4222 GCA_038243775.1 Actinomycetales bacterium
GGACCCCGGCAGACCGGACCCCGGCCGGCTGGACCGGCGAGGCTAGTCGAAGCTGGGGCTCTCCGTGCGGCTGCGCTTGATCTCAAAGAAGTACGGGAACCCGGCCAATGTCACGGTGGCATCCCACAGCTTTCCGGCTTCCTCCCCGCGCGGGATGCGGGTGATGACCGGGCCGAAGAACGCCGTGCCGTTGAAGGCGACAATGGGTGTTCCCACGTCCTGGCCAACTTTGGTGATGCCTTCCGCGTGGCTTGCCCGCAGCGCGATGTCATTGGCGTCTGATGTGGCTGACGCCGCCAGTTCGGCGGGCAGGCCCACCTCGGCCAGTGCCTTGGCGACTACATCCTCCAGGTCCTTGTTGCCATTGTTGTGGATCTGTGTGCCCATGGCATCGTACAAGGGCTTGATGAAGTGGTTGCCGTGTGCGGCAACGGCGGCCATGATGACGCGTACGGGACCCAGGGCCTTCTTCATGTGCTCGCGGTATTCCTCGGACAGGTCCTCGTTGTCCTCATTGAGCACTGACAGGCTCATGACATGCCAATTGACCTTGATGTTGCGGACCTGCTCCACCTCTTCGATCCAACGTGAGGTTGCCCAGGCAAAGGGGCAGGTGGGGTCAAACCAAAAGTCGGCTGTCTCTTGGGTGCTCACAACATTCTCAGACACGGTGAAACTCCTTGCTTCTACTTGGATGCACAAGGGCAGTGGCGCACTGACCCCGCATACTTTGTGCAACGGGCAGCGTCACGGAACTATTCCACCGGAGCGCCACCCGGACCTGCTGGGTGCCACGCGGACCTGCGCGGTGTGGTCAGGCGGATTTGTTCCGGCGCTTGGCAGCAACCTCATGAGGGATGAGTGTGGGCTCGGCAGTTTTGGCCACGACCTCTGCAGTGACAACAACCGTGGCGATGTCTTCGCGGCTGGGCAGGTCAAACATGACCGGTTGCAGGACTTCTTCCAGGATGGCGCGCAGCCCGCGGGCACCCGTGCCACGGATCAAGGCGAGCTCGGCAATGGCCGTCAGCGCCTCTTCCTCAAACTCGAGCTCAACGCCGTCGAGCAGGAACATCTTTTGGTACTGCTTGACCAAGGCGTTTTTGGGCTCGGTCAGGATCTGGATCAAGGCCTTGCGGTCCAGCTGCGTGACAGTGGTGATCACGGGCAGGCGGCCAATGAATTCGGGGATCAGACCAAACTTCAGCAGGTCCTCCGGCATGACGTCGGAATAGCTCGCCTCGGACTGCTTGAGCGAGCTGAGCGGTGCGCCGAAACCGATGCCCTTCTTGCCGGCGCGTGAGCCGATGATCTCTTCCAGCCCGGCGAAGGCCCCGGCCACGATGAAGAGGACATTGGTGGTGTCAATCTGGATGAATTCCTGGTGCGGGTGCTTGCGTCCGCCCTGCGGCGGCACTGAGGCGACAGTGCCTTCAAGGATTTTCAGCAGCGCCTGCTGCACGCCTTCACCGGAGACATCGCGGGTGATGGAGGGGTTCTCCGACTTGCGGGAGATCTTGTCAATCTCGTCGATGTAAATGATGCCCTGCTCGGCTTTTTTGATGTCGAAATCGGCGGCCTGGATGAGCTTGAGGAGGATGTTCTCCACGTCCTCGCCCACATAGCCGGCCTCTGTCAGTGCCGTGGCGTCGGCAACGGCAAAGGGGACGTTCAGGCGTCGGGCCAGGGTCTGGGCCAGGTAGGTCTTGCCGCAGCCGGTGGGACCAACGAGCAGAATGTTTGACTTGGCGATTTCCACCTCATCATGGACGCCGCCGGAGATGGTGGCGCTCTTGAGCGCGTGTCCGGACTGGATGCGCTTGTAGTGGTTGTACACGGCCACGGCGAGGGAACGCTTGGCCGGTTCCTGGCCAATTACATATTCCTGCAGGAAGTCGAAGATCTCACGCGGTTTGGGCAGTTCGAAGGTGTCCAAATCAGCCACCTCGGCAAGTTCTTCATCAATGATTTCGTTGCACAGTTCAATGCATTCATCGCAGATGTAAACGCCGGGCCCGGCAATCAACTTGCGGACCTGCTTCTGGCTTTTCCCGCAGAAGGAGCACTTCAGCAGATCGGTGCTTTCGCCCATCCTGGCCATGTCTGTGTCCTTCCGCGAACAACCCGCCGGCGGCGCGGTCGTTTCCAAAACTTTTCCATTCCGCAGCTGATGCCCGAAACGCACTGCAAATCATCTTCCACTCTAAGCCACGGCACTGACATTGAGTGGAATGCAAACGCCGGAACAAGTGATTTCTTGGTCCGGCGTTTGCGAAGAACGCGCCTAGCGGGTGATGGCTGCAGGCTTCATCTTGCGCGGTGCCAGCACCTCGTCGATCAGGCCGTACTCCTTGGACTGGGCGGCGGTGAGGATGTTATCACGCTCAATGTCGTTGCTGACCTGCTCCGGGGTGCGACCGGAAAGATCCGCAAGGGTGTTTTCGAGCCATTCGCGCATGCGCATGACCTCGTTGGCCTGGATCTCCAGGTCGGAGGCCTGGCCGCCCTGGCCGCCGGAGAGTGCCGGCTGGTGGATCAGCACGCGGGCGTTCGGCAGCGCCAGGCGCTTGCCTGGGGCACCGGCCGCAAGGAGCACGGCGGCGGCGGAGGCGGCCTGGCCCAGGCACACGGTCTGGATCTCGGGGCGGATGAACTGCATGGTGTCGTAAATGGCCGTCATGGCCGTGAACGATCCGCCGGGAGAGTTGATGTACAAGGTGATGTCGCGGTCGGTGTCGTCGGCTTCCAGCACGAGCAGCTGGGCCATGACGTCGTCGGCGGATGCGTCGTCGACCTGGACGCCGAGGAAGATGATGCGGTCCTCGAACAGCTTGGTGTACGGGTCTTGGCGCTTGAATCCGTAAGGTGTGCGCTCCTCAAACTGCGGGAGTACGTAACGGCTCGTGGGCAGGTTGCCGGCAGTCTGGCCAAATGCGGTGCTGCCAAAGTTATAAGTCATGTCTTCTTGCTCCTGAAATCTTGTGCTTTGGCTGATTACTTGGCGTTGGTTCCGCCGCCGCCGGCAACGGTTCCGGCGTGGCGGCTGATCTTGTCAAAGAAACCGTATTCCAGGGCTTCTTCGGCCGTGAACCACTTGTCGCGGTCGTTGTCGACGAGGATCCTCTCAATGGTCTGCCCGGTCTGCTCGGCCGTCAGTTCAGCCATGACCTTCTTCATGTGCAGGATCAGTTCGGCCTGGATCTTGATGTCCGACGCCGTTCCTCCAATGCCGCCCGACGGCTGGTGCATGAGGATGCGTGCGTTGGGCGTCGCATAGCGCTTGCCCTTGGTGCCTGAGGAGAGCAGGAACTGGCCCATGGACGCTGCCAGCCCGGTGGCGACCGTGACGACGTCGTTGGGGATGAACTCCATCGTGTCGTAGATGGCCATGCCGGCGGTGACCGAGCCGCCGGGCGAGTTGATGTACAGGTAGATGTCCTTGTCAGGATCCTCTGCCGAGAGCAACAGCAGCTGCGAGCAGATCAGGTTCGCGTTGTCGTCACGGACCTCCGAACCCAACCAGATGATGCGCTCTTTGAGAAGGCGGTTGTAGATGTACTGGTCTTGGGCGCTGGTGTCTGCCGCGGCCATCGTGGGGGTGGTTTGCTGTGCCATGGTGGGTTTACCTCTCCTTCGTGTGGCCTGCCGGGCGTGCCCGGCGGGACCATCACTAATGTTCACTACTTGGACAGTAGCCCTTTTTGGCAACGCTTTGGCGCCCCTGGCGGCGCTGTTCGCTGTCGGCGCACGATCCCCGTCCGCCCTGCGCGTACGGGAATAAAAGGCCCCTAAGCCGTCCGGGGTTCGGGGCACAAAAAGACCGTTGCCGGTTCCCCTGAAGGAACCGGCAACGGCCTGTGGCGCTCATGACCCCCGAACGGGGAGAGGCATTAGATGCGGACTTCGCCCGGATCGGTGACTGCTGAAGGCTCGATGGCCTCGTCCTCGCCGACAACCTCTTCTTCTTCAGTTGCGACGGAGACGAAGTCGGTCAGGTCCACTGCTGCACCTTCGGAGTCCTTGACGACGGCCTTGGCCAGGACTGCGGCAAGTGCCTTGCGACGGCGGACTTCGCCAACGATCATGTTGACCTGGCCGGAGGAATCCAGCATCTGGGCGAACTGGTTTGGCTCCATGCCGTACTGGCCGGCGGAGGAGACGATGTAGTCGATCAGTTCAGCCTGGCTGACGCTGACTTCTTCCTTCTCGGCGATGGCATCGA
>JBBSQT010000227.1:0-4207 GCA_038243775.1 Actinomycetales bacterium
GGCGCTGAATTCCTGGACCGTTCCGTCACTGGAAACCAGCGCGTCAAGGCACAGCTTCCCCGGCAGGTGGCCGCCCTTGACCAGCACCATGAGCCCATGTTCAGCGGCGAGTTCACGCCCTTGCGCCACAGCCTCTTCCCAGTTTTCCGCCTCGGCTTGTCCCAGCAGCACGCCAAGTTCGGGAATGTTCGGCGTGACCAGGTGTGCGTGTTCCATGAGGGACAGCAATGCGTCCCGGGCATCCGGCACTGTGAGCGCATCGCCGCTGGTTGCCACCATGACAGGGTCAAGCACGACGGCGGCCGGCCGGGTTTTCACCAACCACTCGCCCACCGCCGCCATCACCTCGGCTGAGCCCAGCATGCCTATTTTTACGGCATCAATGCTGATGTCCGCAGCCAGTGCATCCAGCTGTTGCCGAAGAAAATCGGCAGGGGGAATGTGGACGCCGTGGACGCCCCTGGTGTTTTGTGCCGTCAGCGCCGTGATGGCTGCCATGGCGTATCCGCCGTGGGCGGAAATGGATTTGATGTCGGCCTGTATTCCGGCTCCCCCTGACGGGTCGGAACCGGCGATGCTCAGGACCCTCGGATGCTGCACCCGCCCGAATTCCGTGGTGTCTTTTTGGGCGGATGAATTTTGGGCGGGTGAAAATGGTGCGGTGATGGTCATCAGGACATCCCTTCGCCGGTGCTGGCCGGGCAGGTTCAACGGGTATTGTCTCAGCCGGCCCTGATGGCCTGGCACCCCGTGTCGCCTCCCACCCTACCCATAAACGACACCGGCCCGGCGCACTGGCCAAAAGATGGACAAATGTGTCCAACTTTTGGCCGGTGCGCCGGGCCGGATGCGGCAGGTCCTAGAGTTCCGAGGCGGGAACTCCCACACCCAGGATGATGGGCTCCGAGTTCTTCTTGGCGGCCGGAGCCTGCAGTACCTGTGCCGGGTTCTCCTGTGCCGGGTTCTCCTGAGCCGGGACTGCTTCCTTCACTGGTGTGCTGTGCCGGACCGAACCCTGCCCGGCCTGTCCGGAGGGCTTGGCATCAGAAGCGTCGGAGGTCTCCACCACCATGTCCGCACCGCCCTGGGCGCTGCGTGCGCTGCGGTTCCGACGGCTGCGGCGTGCCCGTGAACGGGCGCCACCGGCGGACTCCTGCTCGTCGCCGGCTTCGGCATCCCGATCCGGGGATGCCAGCTGATCCAGGGCCTGCGCCAATCCGGCCAGGGCGGCGGCCTGCTCGGCCTGGTGTGACTGGGCGGAATCGTTGCTTTCACTGCGGTGGCCGCGCGGGAGCTCAATGGCCTCCCCACCCAAGGTCAGCGTTGCGCCGTCGTGCGCTTCAGGGCTCTCCGCCGCCTCAACCGGACCTGCCGCCGCAGCAGCGCCAGGGGCCGCGGCGGCGTCGTGCTCATGCTGCGAAGCGGCGGCGATGTTGGCCAGCGCAGCCCTGGCCTCGTGCGCCTTCTGCGTCTTCTGGGCCTCCGTGGGCTCCTCCGCCTCGACTGCCGGGGCGCCCTCATGCTGCTCGTTGTCCTCCAGCATTGAACGGTTGCGGTTGCGCTTGCGTTCGCTGCGGGTGGATCGATTGGCGGTGCGCTCGGCTTCCCGGTGCTCATGACGGGGCGCGTGGGCGTGGGCAGCCTCCAAGGCGGGACTGTGCGTGCGGCGGTGCTCCACGGGGATCTCATGGGTGACCATGCCCCGGCCGGCACAGGTGCTGCACTGCTCACCGAACACTTCGAGGAGGCCGGTGCCCATGCGCTTGCGCGTCATCTGGACCAGGCCCAGCGAGGTGACCTCGGCCACCTGGTGCTTGGTCCGGTCCCGGCCCAGGCACTCGACGAGGCGGCGCAGCACCAGATCGCGGTTCAACTCGAGGACCATGTCGATGAAGTCGATCACAATGATGCCGCCAATGTCGCGCAGGCGCAGCTGGCGCACCACTTCCTCGGCGGCTTCCAAGTTGTTCTTGGTGACTGTCTCTTCCAGGTTGCCACCGGAGCCGGTGAACTTGCCGGTGTTCACGTCAACCACTGTCATGGCTTCGGTGCGGTCAATGACCAGCGAACCGCCGGAGGGCAGGAAGACCTTTCGCTCCAGTGCCTTGTTGATTTGCTCGTCAATGCGGTGCGCTTGGAAAATGTCGTCCGGCTTGCTCCACTTTTCCAGGCGGTCCAGCAGGTCCGGGGCCACGTACGTGACGTAGGCCTCGATGGTGTCCCAGGCGTCCTCACCGGAGACGATCAGCTTGGTGAAGTCCTCGTTGAAGACGTCGCGGACCACCTTGATGGTCAGGTCCGGTTCGCCATAAAGCATTTCCGGGGACAGCGCCTTGGTTGAGGAGGCACGCTCGTTGATGCCTTCCCACTGCGCGCGCAGCCGGTTGATGTCGTTGGTGAGCTCGTCCTCGCTGGCGCCTTCGGCCGCGGTGCGCACAATGACCCCGGCGTTCTCGGGCAGGTGGTCCTTCAGGACACGCTTGAGGCGGTTGCGTTCGACGTCGGGCAGCTTGCGTGAGATCCCTGTCATGGAACCGCCGGGGACGAACACCAGGTAGCGTCCGGGCAGGGAGATCTGGCTGGTCAGGCGGGCACCCTTGTGGCCCACCGGATCCTTGGAGACCTGGACCAGGACGGAGTCGCCGGACTTGAGTGCGTTTTCAATGCGGCGCGGCTGGCCGTTGAGGTTGGCCCCGTCCCAGTCAACTTCGCCGGCATACAGGACGGCGTTGCGGCCGCGGCCAATGTCGACGAAGGCTGCTTCCATGCTGGGCAGAACGTTCTGGACCTTGCCCAGGTACACGTTGCCGATCAGGGAGTCCTGCTGCGTCTTGGACACGAAGTGCTCGGCGAGGATGCCGTCTTCCAGGACGCCGATCTGGATCCTGTCGTCGCTCTGGCGGACCACCATGACACGGTCCACGGACTCGCGGCGGGCCAGGAATTCGGCCTCGGTGATGACGGTGCGGCGGCGACCCGAGTCGCGGGAGTCGCGGCGGCGCTGCTTCTTGGCCTCCAAGCGGGTGGAGCCGCGCAGGCTGGTGACGCGGTTGATGGAGGTGGACTCGGCCGGGGGGCGGGGGGCACGTACACGGGTCACCGTGTTGGGCGGGTCCTCATCGCTGCCACCGGTCAATTCCAGGTCAGCATCACCGCGGCGGCGACGACGACGGCGGCGGGAGGTGACGCCGTCGTCCATGGCCTCGGCGTCATCCTCGGAATCGGTGTCCTCCGCGTCCGTGTCCGTGGTGTCGGCGTCGTTGGCACGGGGGCGGCGGTTGCGGTTGCGCCCCCGGCCGCGGCGGTCCCCGTCATGCTCGGCGTCCTCATCGTCGTCTCGCCCCGGCGCGGCCGGGGTTGCCGGAACCGCCAGGCTCAGGTCCGGCGCCAGGAACAGCGCAGACATGCCGGCGCCCGGCGCGCGGAAGAGCGGCTCGGGGGCGGGGGCGTCGTTAGGCGTTTCAGCAGCTTCTGCGGGATGAGGGGCCTGCCGGGCTTGCGTTGCCTGCAGCTCTGCGGCTGCCGGTTCCGCCGTGGCGGCTTCCGCCTTGGCCGCTTCCGCCTTGAGGCCGTCGGCAGCTCCTGAAACCGCATGCTCGACGGCGGGCGGAGCGGGGGTTGCAGCTTCTTCAACCGGGACCTGCCTGGCCGTGGACCGGCGGCGGCTGCGCGTGGACCTGGCGGCCGGTGCCTCGTTCGTGGCGGGCACTTCTTCGAGGGGAGCCACGGCCTGTGCGGCATTGCTGACCGGGGCTTCGTTGCTGGCGGGAGCGTCGTTGGCGGCGGGAGCGTCGTTGGCGGCGGGAGCGTCGTTGGCGGCCGGGGCGACGATTTCCTTGGCAGGCGAGGAGGTCCTGCGCGTTGCCCGGCGGACGGGAGCCTTGGCCGGCTTCTCGGCGGCGGCTTCGGCGGCGGGAGCAGCGGCGGCGGATGCCGGACTGCTGGTGGGCTCTGCCGCAGGTGTGGCCGCAGCGGCGGTCCCACTCGAGGAGTTGGTCTTCGGCGCAGCCTGGGGTTCCTGCACGGCCTGGGGTTCCTGCAAGGTCCGGGCGTGGGACGCGGCCGCAACCTTGGTCACGGGGGCCTTCGCGGAACGGGTCCGCCTGGTGGGGGCTTTGACCGCCGGCACCGTTTCCTGAGCCGCCGTTTCAGCGGCGTCCCGGGCGGATCCGTCCGTGGTCAGGCTCAGTTCGCCCTGCCCATCCAA
>JBBSQT010000228.1:0-4204 GCA_038243775.1 Actinomycetales bacterium
CAAACGCAGCTTCGTAGGCTCGGCGGTTGATGGCTTGCCCGTGGGCGTAAAGCATCTGGGCAACGTCGTTGGCCTCCGGTGCATCCGCATTGTTGATCATGGGAAACGATCCTGATCCGTCCTCATATTGATCACCGCACTTCGCAGGTTTCAACACCGAGCTGCTTTCCAACCACGCGTCAATCTGGGGCTGCGCCGCAGACGCCGCCACGGCGTACCCCATGTTTTCGGCGATTTGCCCGCTGCCGGGCTCGTACTTGGCGCTCACCACTCCGACGACTGTCCCATCGAGTGCTGTGAGGGGCCCTCCGCTGTTGCCCGGGTTGACGGAGGCGTCCGTTTGCACCAGATGCCCCCGGTCCCCGAACTCGGTGTTGAACTGCCGCCCTGCGCCGCTAACCGTGCCTTTCGTCATGCCGATGGGCTGACCCCAGGGGTACCCAAAGGCCGCCACATCGACTCCCATGGGCGGGTCGGTGTCGGAAAACGTGAACATGTGCCCGTCGATCGGGCCCCCGGTCTTAACAAGGGCGATGTCTTGCTGATCGTCGCGCCCCACCACGGACGCCGAAGTGACTTGCCCGTTCACAAGCACGGCCAGTGCAGTTGCTCCCCGCACCACGTGGGCTGCCGTGACAATGAAGTTCTCGTCTATGAGAAATCCGGTGCCAGTCGAGCTGGCGCCTGCACACAGGGTAGTGGAAATCCGAGCCACTCCCGTCCCGACTTCGGCTGCTGTTTGCTCCCACGTGGGGGGCAACGGCGAAGGTGTCGGCGTGGCCGTGTCGGATGGCTCGGACGCAGTCGTTGTTTCCTCCGGAGGCTCGGTAATGGCTCCGGATGAGGAACTCGCATCGGATGGCGAGGGAGGGTCCATGGCGCGTGTGGAACCCGGAACGCAACCCGCCAACGATGTGACCAGCGCCGTGCAAACGAGAATGCTGAAAAAAGCCGGATGTCTCATGTCCAGTCCTTCGTTCAGTCCGTTCCCGGACATCCATCCGGTCGACATTGACCGTGTTTCTCAAAATAGTCCGTGCCGGCGGCTTTGACCACACAAATTCGCAACAATCTTCCGACGAGTCGATCTCATGCTGCAAACGGACCAATTATGTCTGGAACCAGGAGGCCCTTCCCACCAAGTTGGCTCCGAAACCAACTTTTTTCCGGAACAGACCTCATCCGTCTGCCATCAAGGCCGGGCAACTCCAACTCATCCGTAGACCTCAGCCCCAGTTCCGCGGACAAGTGCTTATCCGTGCAGCTCACAATGAATTGTGCGGACAAGTGAGGAGAATTGCGCAGCGCACGCGAATAGATTGCAACCAGGGAACACCCGAGCCAGGCTAGTGTCTCTTCTGCACAATGGTGACAGGTGTGGTGTCCAGTCCGACGTCGCCCTGCAAACGGCGCAGCACGGCACGCGGCACAAAGTCGGCCACGTCACCACCGAGCGTGTGGACTTCCTTGATCAGCGTGGACGAGAGGTGCAGGTAGCGGCTGTCGCCGGGCAGGAACACGGTCTCGACGCCGGAAAGCTGACGGTTCATGGTGGCCATGGGCAGTTCGTAGTCAAAGTCGGAGGAGGACCGCAGGCCCTTTACGATGGCGGAGACACCCCGGGCGTGGCAGTACTCGGAGAGCAGCCCCTCCCCCATGGGCTCAACCACAATTCCGGACAGCGCCGAGAACGTGGTCCTGGCCATTTCCAGCCGTTCGTTGAGCGTAAAGCGGTACTGCTTGGCGTAGTTGGTGGAGATGGCAACAATCACCTCGTCAAAAAGTCCGGCGGCTCGGGCAATGACTTCAATGTGCCCCTTGTGGATGGGGTCAAAGGATCCGGGGCATACGGCGCGTCGCATACCCACGAATCTAGCCGACTTTCTCGCTGTGTTGCCACTGTTTAGCAACGTTTCGGCAGCCTCTCCCCTTCTACCGGCCAGTAGCAGCCCGGAGGTGCCTCGACACCGGCATCCTCCGGCGCTGCTTGCCCGGCACCGAGGAACGCACAGCGCCACACCCCCAGGCCGCGAGGCGCCCGCCGGCTACGGCTTACCCCGCCCGGGCCGGTAACGTAGCCCAAGGAACCCGCACTACATAAGGAGCACCCATGAGCACGCCCTGGCACCGGACCGCGCAAGGCGCCAATTTGTTGGGGCCCGACGGCTCCCTCGGCGTGACCATCTTCGAGGAGATCACCACCCTCGCCAACCACCACCAGGCCATCAACCTGGGTCAGGGCTTCCCCGATGAGGACGGTCCGGCCGAGCTCAGCCGGCTCGCCCAGGAAGCCATCGCCACCGGCAACAACCAGTACGCACCCGGCAAGGGCATCCTCGATTTGCGCCGCGCGGTCGCCGAACACCAGCACCGCTTCTACGGCATCTCCCTGGACCCGGAGCACGAGGTCATCATCACCACCGGCGCCACCGAGGCCATCGCCGCCGCCGTCCTGGCGCTGACCGGCCCGGGCGACGAGGTCCTCACCTTCGAACCGTTCTACGATTCCTATGGCGCCATGATCGGGCTCTCCGGCGCCAAGCACACCACCGCCGCGCTGCTGGCCCCGGACTTCATGCCGGACCTGGCCGCGCTGGAAAACTCCTTCAGCCCGCGCACCAAGATGGTCATCATCAACAACCCGCACAACCCCACGGGCGCCATGTTCCCCCTCGAGGTGCTGGCCGAGGTGGTCCGTCTCGCAATCAAGTACGACGCCGTCATCCTCACCGATGAGGTCTATGAGCACCTCACGTTCGGTCCCCGGCACATACCCGTGGCCACGCTTCCCGGTGCCGCCGACCGCACGCTCACCATCTCCTCCGCCGGGAAGACCTTCTCCTTCACGGGCTGGAAGATCGGCTGGCTTTCGGGCCCGGCCGAGTTGGTTGCCGCGGCACGAACCGTCAAGCAGTTCCTGAGTTATTCCTCCGGCACACCGTTCCAAAGCGCCATTGCCGCGGGCCTGCGCCTGGAGGATTCCTTCTTCACGGATGCGGCGGCAACCCTGGCCCGCAAGCGCGACATCCTTGCCGAGGGCCTGCGCGCCGCGGGCATGGACGTCCACCTGCCGCAGGGCACCTACTTCATCAACGCCGACACGCAGAAGTTGGGCATTACCGACGCCACCTCACTGGCCCGCCGCCTGCCGGAACTCATCGGTGTCGCGGCGATCCCGGTCCCCGTTTTCTGCCACCCGGAAGGTGCCCGCCGCACCCGATCCCTCCTGCGCTTCGCGTTCTGCAAGCAGGTCCCCCTGTTGGAACAGGCAGCCGGACGGCTAGCCACGCTGAAGGACAAGCTCTGATGGCCACACCCCACCGATTCCTGCGCGTCGGCGGCGTGCATGCCACGATCGAACCCGACCCCTGGCACCCCAACGCCTTCGTGCTCAGCATCGACAATGCAGAGCAGTCGCACGTCAATTTGGCACAGCCGCAGGAGGTGTTCTACGAATACCTGCGCCGCATCGCCAACGCCATCGACCTGATCAAGCCGGCCGGCGAGCCGATCACGGCCCTGCACCTGGGCGCCGGCGCGCTGACGCTGGCCCGCTACATCCAGGCCACCCGGCCCGGATCCCTCCAGCACGCCGTCGAGCTGGAGCGGGAACTGCTGGACTTTGTCCTGGAGCAGCTGCCCCTGCCCGCCGGCACCGAGCTGGCCACCCATGTGGGAGATGCCCGCGAGGAACTGGCAGCGTTGCCGCAGGAGTTGGCGTTCGACGTCGTCATCCTGGACATCTTCAGCGGTCCCGAGGCGCCTGCCCACCTCGCGTGCGCGGACTTTTACCGCGAAGCCGCGGCTGTTCTTGCGCCGGGCGGAGTGCTGGCCGTCAATGTCGGGGACGAACCCGGCTTCACGCTGGTCACCAGCCAGACCAAGGCGATGCAGGAGGCGATGGACAGCGTGGCCGCTTACGGCACCAGCATGCTGTTTAGCCGCCGCTACCCCGGCAACATCATTCTCCTGGGGCGGAACGAGCCGTGGCCGGAGGGTTGGTCAGGGGCGCTCGTGGCCGCAGGTCCGCATCCGGCAACAGTCTTGGCAGGAACAGCCCTGGATGAACTGACCACCTAGCCACCTGCCCACCTCCGACGCGGCAGCATCTTCCGGCCACTATTTCCGCACGCTGTCTCAGCAATGGCTGGATTTCTTAAGTCGCTGTCCCAGCTGCGATCCAGGCTTGAGGCGAGAGTGCGAA
>JBBSQT010000229.1:0-4169 GCA_038243775.1 Actinomycetales bacterium
GTCCTGCACCCCCGGAAAAGCTCATTCCCGGCAAATTCCGGAAAGTCCACATCGGCTTGGAACGATTCCCCGGAACCAAAAAATTGGGTCTGCCCGGCAACGGGACCTCTCAAACAGCCATTCGACACCACTCACCTAGGCCTGTCCCGAGAAGGTCAGCCACAGCAGGAGCGCGTTCAGGGCCACGATGAGGACGACGCTGGTGAGGGCGGCCAGGCGCAGGGGGAGTCCGTCGCGGTACTCGCCCATGATTTTTTTGCTGGAGGTCAGGCGCAGGAGCGGGATCAGGGCGAAGGGGATGCCGAAGCTGAGCACAATCTGGCTCACGATCAGCGCCCAGGTGGGGTCCACGCCCACCGACAGGAGGATGATGGCCGGGATCAGGCTGATCAGGCGCCGCGTCATCAGGGGGATCCGGACCTTCAGCAGGCCGTTCATGATGGTGGCGCCGGCGTAGGCGCCCACCGAGGTCGAGGCGAGGCCCGACGCGAGCAGCCCCACGGCAAAGACGACGCCGATGACCGGGCCAAGGCTGTTCACAATCGCCGCGTGGGCGCCCTCGATGCTGTCGGTTCCGGAGATGCCGCCCAGTGTTGAGGCCGCCAGCAGCAGCATCCCGATGTTGACGGCGCCGGCCAGGATCAAGGCCAGTACGACGTCGATCCTGGTCGCCTTGATGATCTTGCGCAGGCGCGCCGGGGTGCTGCGGGCGTCGGGGTGGCGGTCCTTGGACAGCTGGGAATGCAGGTAGATTGCGTGCGGCATGACGGTTGCGCCGAGCATGCCGGCGGCCAGCATGACGCTGTTGGCGCCGTCGAAGCGGGGGATGAGGCCGCCCGCCACGCCGGCCGGGTCCGGCGGGCTGAGGACCAGACCGGCCAGGAAGCCGATGGTGATGATGACCAGCAGGACGATGATGGCCGATTCAAAGTGCCGCTGGCCGTGCCGGTTCTGGACGCTGAGCAGGCCCATGGAGGCAATGCCCACAATGATGCCGCCGACGGGCAGCGGCAATCCGAAGAGAAGATACAGTGCAATGGCGCCGCCCACCACCTCGGCCAGGTCCGTCGCCATGGCCACGATTTCCGCCTGGAGCCAGAACAGGCGGCGTTTGCCTGTTGTGAGCCGCTCGCCCAAGTGTTCGGGCAGGGATTTGCCGGTGACCACGCCGAGCTTGGCTGACTGGTACTGGACCAGCATCGCCATGACGTTGGCGGCGACCAAAACCCAGACCAGCAGGTAGCCGTACGTGGCGCCGGAGGTGAGGTTGGCGGCCACGTTTCCCGGGTCAACGTAGGCAATGGCGGCGACAAAGGCGGGGCCCAGGAGCAGGGCGAGTCCACCGCGGGGTTTCCGCAGCGGCTTCTTCTTCAGTGTGTCGAGCACGTCCTCATCCTTCACGCTGCCTAATTATCTTTTTTAGGCACGCCTAAATCATAGGCATGGAGCGGTGGGATTGTCGAGGACGCCCCGCATTAACGCGTTGATTTCTTGTGTGTGCGCCAAGTCTGGGTCACATAGGGCAATTCCAGTTCCTCGCCCGGGGCATGGCCCAAGTGTTCATGAAGATACCAGCGCAGGTTGCCCATCACTTTGGCCCGGATCGCCTCCGACGCTTTCAAATAGTAGCTGCGCGATTTGGCCAGCTCCATGATGCCCTCGGGCGTCATGATTTGGGGCCACGCGGTGAGGTGGGACGCCGGCACGCCAAACTCCGCGCCGACCTGCGGACGGAAATCCGGCTTGTGCACATCGCCGGCGTGCATGATCCGGGCCAAACGGTGAACCCAGGGAAGACCGACGTCGAGCTGGTTCCAGATCAGCCCCAGCGTGCCTCCGGGACGCAGCGTCCGCGCGATCTCGGTGCTGGCGGCCAGCGGATCGCACCAGTGCCAGGCCTGCGCCACGACCGCCAGGTCCATGGACCCGGCGGGCAGTGCCAGGTGCTCGGCGGTGCCAACGATCGTTCTCGCGCGGGGAAGGTCTGCCGCAAGCTGGGCGAGCATGTCGGCGGAAGGGTCGACGGCGGTGACACCCCAGCCCCGCTGTGCCAGCAATTGCGTGAACTTGCCGGTCCCGGCACCGACGTCCAGCACGTTGTGGACAGTTCCGGCGTTGTCCAGCAGCCAGTTGAGGGACTCCTCCGGATAGCCGGGGCGGACCTTGTGGTAGTGCCCGCCGCCTTCCAGGAACGCGGCGGCCATGTGCCTGCGCCGCTCCGCATCGAAGACCGGTCCGCCGCTGCCTGCCATGGTGCTCCCAAAAAGTTGTGCCGTTTGATGCGGTTCAACTTTACCCCGTGGCATGCCCTTCCTTTCCGACGCTAGGGCAGCAATGGTTGGATATTCCGGAACCCTATCCCCATGGGTGGGATAGGGTTCCCCGAAATGGCACCATTGCTGCGATAGCGTTCAAAATCGACGTCCGGAAGGCGACCGGGCATTTGGACGGGCGGCGTGGTCAGGGGGTTGTGCAGGGGGCGGCGCCGGCCGTGCCCGGCGTGTTGGGCGCCCACTCCGGGTACTCGCGGCGGTCGTTGGCGGGGACCCAGCGCCCGGCGTCGACCACGTAGTCCCAGCCCAGCCCGTCCCGCAGCAGCGCCGCAACGCCGTCGATCAGGCGCTGGGCGTCCTCCAGCCGGGAGCCGACACCAAAACTGGCGCGCAGGGAACCGGCGGGAAGGCCCAGCCGGTTCAGCAGCGGGTGGGCGCAGAACTTGCCGTCGCGCACACCCACGCCGTGCTCGGCGGAGAGATAGGCGGCGACCAGACCGGCGTCGTACCCGGTGACGGAGAAGTTCACGACGCCGATGCTCCCGCACGCAGGGTAGGTCCCCGCGTCGCTGAACAGGGAGTGGACGGCGGCGCCGTCGAGCCCGTTGAGGCCGGCGACCAGGTGGGCGCGCAGCAGCTGTTCGTGGCTGTGCCAGTTCTCGGCATCCAGTGCGGCCAGGGCGGTGGCGGCCTTCGCGAGGGTGGCCGCGCCCAGGACGTTCGGGGTTCCGCCCTCGTGGCGGGCAGGGCCCACGGTCCAAGTCGTGGATTCGAGCCTGACCTCCTTGACGGCGCCGCCGCCGGCAAGGTGCGGGACGCCGGCGTTGAGCCAGTCGGGACGGCCCACCAGGACGCCCGCGCCGAAGGGGGCGTAGAGCTTGTGGCCGGAGAAGGCCAGATAGTCGATCTCGCTGTTGGCGAGGTCGATCCGGCGGTGCGGGGCCAGCTGCGCCGCATCGACCACGATCCGGGCGCCATGTTTGTGGGCCAGGGCGGCAAGTTCGGCCACGGGCAGCACCTCGCCGGTGACGTTGGAGGCGCCCGTGACGGCCAGCAGCAACACGTTGCCGGCGCGCAGCTGGGTCTCAACCCGGTCCAGCGTGGAGGCGATGGTCGATGCGGCAACCACCGTCCGGTGCGGCAGCTCCTGCCACGGCAGCAGGTTCGCGTGGTGTTCAATGTCCAGGTACAGGACCTCGCCGAACGCGTTGGACGGGCCCTGCGTGAAACCGCGATCCTTCAGGATGGTCTCGACGCAGCCGGCCAAAAGGTTCAGCGAATCCGTGGTGTTGCGGGTGAAAATGACTGTGTCATCGGCCCGGGCGCCGACAAAACCGGCCACGATCCTGCGCGCATTTTCATACACCGACGTGCTGACCTGGGAGGCAAAACCAGCACCGCGGTGCACGCTGGCGTAATACGGCAGGATCTCGTTCAGGTGTGCCGCCACCTCCTCCAGCGCGGGTGCGGAGGCGGCGTAGTCCAGGTTGGCGTAGCGCACGCGGCCGCCCTGGATCAGCGGGGCCGCCAGATCCTGCCCCACAATGGGGGCCAGCGGCGTGTCAGCGAGTGCGGTGTTTTCCAGCAGGGCAGAGCTCATGGTAATTCCTTTGACACCAAAGGACCCTTGGATGACAAGGAGTCCGCGCTTGCCAAAACCGGTCCGGCTTGGCCAGGTCGTCACCCGGGGCACCCCGCCGCGAAAGGAGGGTTGCCGGCCAGCAAACCGGGGTTTAGCGCTGGCACTCGTGACCTATGCACCAAAGAGTAGCCCAAGTTTTGACCCGGTGCATCTATTACGTTTGGTTGCGTCGTTCCTTCGCGGGCCCTGCCGGAGGGTGGGTTAAGAAACGACGGCGGGAGGCCGCCGTCGTTCTTAACCCACCTGCGCTTTTA
>JBBSQT010000230.1:0-4156 GCA_038243775.1 Actinomycetales bacterium
AGTTCGTCGCCGTCGTCCCAGCACACCACCAGACCAAGATCAACGACGGGGGCATAAGCTGCGGACCGGGTGCCAATCACAATCCGGACGTCACCTGAGAGCACACGCAGGAAGTTGGCGTATCGGGCGTTGGGGCCGTCGTCGGCAGTCAACTTTACGAAACTGTCGTCAGGAAGGACGTCAGCGAAAGCCTGCGCCAGCAGTTCCAAATCGCGCAGATCAGGTACGACGACGATGGCGCCCCTGCCTGAGAGCTGGCAGTAGGCCACGGCCTGTGCGATCTGGTGCTGCCATGATTCGCTGCCGTAGCCACGCAGGGCACCCAGCACACCCTTGGGTCGCTCACCCATGGCGAGCAGGGTGAGGAAATCTTCAGCATGGGGGTAGCTGCCAAACAGCGAATGGCCGGGTTGGGCCGCGGCAGGAACCTTCGAGAGGTCTGCGGCGGCTGCCCGCGCAGCGGCCGCAGCTACAGCGTTGGCGGAGCCGGCGGAGTTGGTGCCAGCGGAGTTGGTCGCAGCGTAGTTGGTCGCACCATCTTCGGCTGCCTTTTTCAGGTAGATCTTTTCAAGGTTCGCCACTCTCGGCGGAACGGCAACTCGCAGCACATCGGCAACGGTTCCCGCATATCGGGCGGCAACCTTGTGGGCCAGTTCCAGCACCTGTGGGACCAGTACGGGAACCGCAGAGTACACGCGGGCCAGTGGCACGAGCCGCGTACTCTCCGACTCTGCAACGCGGGCCACGAGGAACCCGTTGAGGTCCTGGCCGGAGAACTTGACGCGTACGCGCACGCCGGGCTGCGCGTCGTCGTCCATCTCGAGGGGAACTGAATAGTCAAACACCCGGTCCAGGTGCGGCAGGGGGGACTCGAGGGCTATTTGGGCGACAGGCAGGTGCTGTGCAAGCACGACTCCGCTATGCGGATCCGCCACGCGCTGCTTGGCGACGAATCCGCCCAGAAGGCTCATCTGTACGCCGTCGGCAAGGCTGGAAGGCCCGGAGTCAGCATGGTTCAGCGGTTCATCCATGAAGTCCTCCCAAGACGTTTGTGGACAGTATCCATTCAGTGTGTTTTCGCTACAAAGTGCCTGCACGGAAAAGATCTTTGATGTGGTTGGGCCCATCAACGAATGGCCCTTGAAACAAGCTAAGCACAGCCCACCGACAATGGGGTCGGTGCACTGTGCTTGGCTGTGGAAAACTGTTGCGGGAGCACCGCTGTGGGTTAGGCGTTGAAGAATGCCTTTAGCGCGTCCACGCGGTCAAGGTTTTCCCACGTGAAATCGGGGTCATCCCTGCCAAAGTGCCCGTGCGCCGCTGTCTTGGCGTAGATGGGGCGCTTGAGGTCGAGGTCGCGGATGATCGGGCGCGGGCGAAGATCGAAGACTGCTTCGATGGCGGCCTCAATCAAGCGTGGATCCACCGTCTCCGTGCCAAAAGTCTCCACGTAAATACCCACGGGGCGGGCCTTGCCAATGGCGTAGCCGACCTGAACTTCGGCGCGGGTGGCCAGACCGGCGCCGACGACGTTCTTGGCAACCCAGCGCATGGCGTAGGCGGCTGAACGGTCGACCTTTGACGGGTCCTTGCCGGAGAAGGCGCCGCCTCCGTGGCGGGCCATGCCTCCGTAGGTGTCCACGATGATCTTCCGGCCGGTCAGTCCCGCATCCCCCACCGGACCGCCTACAACAAAGGGGCCTGCCGGATTCAGGTGCGATTTCATGGCGGCGAGGTCCAGCCCGGAGGCAGCCATGACCGGATCAATCACAAATTCGGCCAAATCGGCTCGCAGCTGATCAAGTGAGGCATCCTCGGCGTGCTGGCTCGAAATGACCACGGTGTCCACGGACACGGGGCGGTCCCCGTCGTAGCCGATGGTGACCTGCGTCTTACCGTCGGGGCGCAGGTACGCGAGTTCACCGGATTTGCGGACGTCCGTCAGGCGCTCGGACAACCGGTGGGCCAAAAAAATGGGGGTGGGCATGTAGGAGGCGGTCTCGTTGCTGGCGTAGCCGAACATGAGCCCCTGGTCGCCTGCGCCCTGGGCGTCATCTTCATCCACGGCCGTGCCTTCACGGACTTCCAGGGAATTGAACACGCCGTCGAAAATGTCCTGCGACTGCTGCCCAATGGAAACCGACACGCCGCAGCGTGCCCCGTCAAAGCCGTTGGCCGAGGAGTCGTAGCCAATATCCAGGATGGTGTTGCGCACGATCTGGGGGATTTCCACGTACGCATTGGTGGTGACCTCACCTGCCACGTGCACCAGGCCGGTGGTGGCCATGGTTTCCACGGCCACACGGGAATCCGGGTCCTCTGCCAGCAGCGCATCGAGAATGGCGTCGCTGATCTGGTCACAAATCTTGTCTGGGTGGCCTGCCGTCACGGATTCGGAGGTAAATAGGCGCAAGGGATTCACTGAAGTCACGTATCTACCTTACTTGGATTTGCGGTGCCTGTGGCCGCCGCGGGACTTGGGCAGTCACAAATTCGCCAAAACAGAAAGAAACTGCCTATTGTGCGCTCAGTCGCTGGGCAATAAGATGCACGACGGCGTCTGCCACGGCCCGCTTGGATCCGAGGGCCTGCACGGGGCTGGCACCGTCCAACGCCAAAATCTCGACCTCATTGTTGTCCTGGCCAAAGACCCGTTCACTGCCGGACTCCCCCGCACCAACTTCGTTGACCACCAGAAGGTCGCAGCCCTTGCGGCGCAGTTTTGCCTGCGCGTAGGTGCGGGCGTCGGCCTCGTCGTCGCCGGTTTCGGCGGCAAAGCCCACGATGAGCTGCTGCTGGTTTTGCGCCGCACGGTGGGCCACGACTTCGGCCAGAATGTCCGGGTTCCGCACCAGCTCAATGACGGGGTCGGCAACTCCGTCGCGTTTTTTGATCTTGCCTGAGGAAATCGAGGACGGCCGGAAGTCGGCCACCGCTGCTGCCATGATGACGACGTCGGCCGTGGCTGCTGCGGCGAGTGTTGCCGATCGCAGTTCAAGCGCCGTTTCGATGGCTTGCAGCCTTGCTCCTGCCGGGGCCGGAACTTCCATGGGTGCGTGGATCAAGACGACCTCGGCCCCCGCTGCCAGGGCGGCTTCGGCCAAGGCCACGCCCTGCTTGCCGGAAGATTTGTTGCCGAGGTAGCGGACGGGATCCAGTGGCTCCCGCGTGCCGCCGGCCGTGATCAGGACCTGCTTGCCAGCGAGTGGTCCGGCAGCGGCAGGGGCCGGAGATGGGACAGCCGCGGCAGAAGCGTTAGAGGGGACGTCGGCGGCAGCGGCGGCAGAGGGGACGGCAGCGGTTGGCGCGATGACCGCGGCGGCCGGGGACCCGGCGTCGTGCATCACCGAGGAAGGGCCATCCAGCAGCGCCAGGGCCGCCGCAAAGATGTCCTCGGGTTCTGGCAGGCGGCCGGGGCCCGAGTCGGCACCGGTCAGGCGTCCCACAGCCGGATCAAGCACGTGCACGCCGCGGGAACGCAAGGTGGCCACGTTGTCCCGGGTGGAGGCGTGCTGCCACATTTCTGTGTGCATGGCGGGGGCGAAGAGTACCGGGCCCCGGGCCATGAGCAGCGTGGTGGTGAGCAGGTCATTGGCGTGGCCCCCGGCAGCCTTCGCCAAAAGGTCGGCGGTTGCCGGGGCCACCACAATGAGATCCGCTTCGTGGCCAATCCGTACATGGTTGACCTGGTCCACGGCGTGGAAGACATCGTTCGTGACGGGCCGCCCGCTCAGGGCTTCCCACGTGGCAACGCCCACAAACTTCGTGGACGCGTCGGTGGGGATGACTGTCACCTGGTGGCCGGCCTCCTTGAAAAGGCGCAGCAGCAAGGCGGACTTGTAGGCGGCGATGCCGCCGCCCACCCCCAGAACAATATTCAGCTTGGACACCGTGGCAGTTCTTTAACGCTGGTTACGCGGTCTCGACGGGCGTGGAAACCAGCAGACCCTCGTCGATTTCACGGAAGGCGATGGAGAGCGACTTCTCATTCAGCTTCGTGTCAACGAGCGGGCCCACGTACTCGAACAGGCCCTCGTGCAGCTGCGCGTAGTACGCGTTGATCTGGCGTGCACGCTTGGCGCCAAAAATGACCAGTCCGTACTTCGAGTCGGCGGCTTCAAGCAGCGAATCAATCGAGGGATTGATGATGCCTTCG
>JBBSQT010000231.1:0-4152 GCA_038243775.1 Actinomycetales bacterium
CATCGAAGAGTCCTCCACCACCTCCACCGAACTGGTCCTCACCGAGGGCATGCAGTTCGACAAGGGCTACCTGTCCCCGTACTTCGTCACCGACGCGGAACGCCAGGAAGCAGTCATGGAAGACGCACTGGTTTTGATCAACCAGGGCAAAATCTCGAACCTGCAGGAATTCCTGCCGCTGCTGGAGAAGGCACTTGCTGCCGGCAAGCCCTTGTTCATCATTGCCGAGGACGTCGACGGCGAGGCACTGTCCACGCTGATCGTGAACCGCCTGCGCGGCACACTGAACGTTGTGGCCGTCAAGGCTCCCGGCTTCGGCGACCGCCGCAAGGCCATGCTGCAGGACATCGCGATCCTGACCGGCGCACAGGTTGTCTCCCCGGAGATCGGCCTCTCCCTGGACCAGGTGGGCCTTGAAGTGTTGGGTACGGCACGCCGTATCACCGTCACCAAGGACAACACCACCATTGTTGACGGTGCCGGCACGGCCCAGGATGTGGCTGACCGCGTGGCCCAGCTGCGTGCTGAGCTGACGCGCACTGACTCCGACTGGGACAAGGAAAAGCTGCAGGAACGTCTGGCCAAGCTGGCTGGCGGCATCGGCGTGATCAAGGTTGGTGCAGCCACAGAAGTTGAGCTGAAGGAAAAGAAGCACCGCATTGAGGACGCCGTGTCCGCAACGCGTGCCGCTTTGGAAGAAGGCATTGTTGCCGGTGGCGGTTCCGCACTGGTTCAGGCCGCCAAGGCGCTCAATGAAGATGCCGCTGTTCTGGCCCTGACCGGCGACGCAGCAACGGCCATCGAGCTGGTTCGCAAGGCTGTTGCCCAGCCGCTGCGCTGGATCGCCCAGAACGCTGGCCACGACGGCTACGTTGTGGTGCACAAGGTTGGCGAACTTGAAGACGGCTTCGGCTTCAACGCAGCCACCGGCGTCTACGGCAACTTGATCTCCGACGGCGTCATCGACCCCGTCAAGGTCACCCGTTCGGCCCTGCGCAACGCAGCGTCCATCGCGGCCCTGGTCCTCACCACCGAGGTCCTCGTGACGGACAAGCCTGCCCAAGACGACGAAGCAGCACACCAGCACTAATCCCCATCTCCGCCCCAAACATGGGTCGATAGCGACCCATGTTTGGGGCCCCTCGGAGGTGTGGGCCCGCCCATCGGCCGGCCCGCCAAATCGCTGACGCGATTTGTGGGGAACCTGGCCCGAGGTGTGGGCCCGCCAACCGGCCGGCCCGCCAAAAGGGACACCGTTTGCGTTTTCGGATACTTTCATCGGTGTCCGAAAGCGACGGCGGTGTCCTTCTTTTTGCCGTTTTACTTCCGGCGCCGGCTGGTGGTCAATGCGCGCAGGGCGTTCAAGATGGTGGCCAAGTCAATGACTTCCTGAGCGAGTGCTCCTGCCACGGCGGGGATTTTCCCCCAAGCGGCGAAGAACATCAGTCCCACGCTGAGAACGATGCCAATCCAGATGCTTTGAACGGCGATCCGCACCGTCCGCTGTCCGATCTGCACCGAGCGTGCCACCCTGGCCAAGTCATCGACCATGATGACAACGTCTGCTGACTCACTTGCCGCGGTGGAGCCCTTCGCGCCCATGGCAATGCCGACGTCGGCCGAGGCCAGCACGGGGGCGTCATTGATTCCGTCGCCTACCATCAGGACCTGCCGGTGCGGCAACGCTTTGACCAACCGGACTTTGTCGGCGGGCAGCAGACCTGCGTGGATTTCCGTGATGCCAGCCTCGGCGGCGATGAACTTCGCTGTCGCCTCGGCGTCACCCGTGAGCATGACCGTATTGTCCACCCCAAGCGCACGCAGCGCTGCCAAAGTGGAAGCGGCTTCTGGGCGAAGTGGGTCACGCATGATCAAGGCTCCGGCAAAACGACCGTCAATTCCTACATAAACGGCCAACTGTCCGCTGGCCAGTGGTACCTCCTGAACGCCGGTGGCCTGGCTGGCAATAAACGAGCTCTTGCCCACGAAAATTTGGCTGCCACCAAAAACAGCACTAACTCCATCGGTTGCGTGCTCGATGGCGGAGTCGGTGCTGCTCAGCGCCAGTCCCCGGGACTCAGCCTCAGCCACTATTGCGGTGGCGAACACGTGGGAGGAATATTGCTCAGCCGATGCCGCCAGCGCCAATAATTGATCAGGTTCCAAAGAGACGCTGTGGATCTCATCGAGCGCTGGGTCACCGCTTGTAAGCGTTCCAGTCTTGTCGAACGCAGCAGTTTTGACCCTCGACAGTTGTTCCAGCGTGCCGCCACTTTTGACAATGATGCCGGATTTGGCCGCCCGGCTCATACCACCCAGAAAGGCTACCGGCGCCGCAATCAGCAGCGGGCACGGCGTGGCCACCACCAGCACCTCGGCAAAGCGGGTGGGGTCGCCACTGAGAAACCACGCCAACCCGGCCAGGGCCAGCGAAAAAGCGGTGAAAGGGACCGCATATCTATCCGCCAGCCGCACCACGGGCGCCTTGCTTTCGGCAGCATCGCGAACCAGGGCAATGATGCGGCTGAACTGGGAGTCCTCTTCTCGGGCGCTGACTTTGATGCGGACGGCGCCGGGCCCGTTGAGCGCGCCGCTGAGCACGTCATCACCGACGAAGTGTTCCACCGGCAAGCTTTCCCCTCGCAGCGCCGATTCATCAAACATGGCCGGACCTGTCAGCAGTACACCGTCCACCGGCACCACTTCTGCAGGTCGAACTAGCAGTGAATCTCCTATCCCAACCTCAGCGAGTGGAACATCGGTGGTTGTTCCGTCGGTGTTCTCTCGATGGGCTGTGCGCGGCGCGCGTTCCAGCAGGGACCGAAGCTCCCGGTTGGCGCGTCCAGTAGCGTAATCTTCAAGTGCGGCACCGCCCGTCAGCATCAAGATGATGATCAATGCCGCGATGTATTCGCCCACGGCCACTGTGGCAATGATTGCCGTTACGGCCAGAATGTCTATCCCCCAATGGCCACGCAGGATGTCCTTGACCATGCCGAAACCTTGATACAGGGCGATTGCGACGGCGTAGATACTCGCCGTCCACCGTGGAGCATCGTGCTGACCGGTCGTCAGCAGCATGAACGCAACAACGAGGCCGACCAGTACCGTCAACCACACGAGGGGGTAGCGTCGCAGCGCCGCCATCACGGCCCGTTGCGGAGCTGCCGTTTGGCTCGAAGCGGGGTTCGGGGTGGGTGAGTCGTTGGCGGTGAACCGTGCTGGCGCTTCCTTCATGTCACCACTCTGCCTCAGCCGCGCCCCCAATCACAGCATTAGCTCGGATGGAACCTATGAAAGCTGCACTCAGCGACGGAAAGGATTCCGTGAGCCCACACTATGGGCGTTAGCGGCGCCATGGGCAGCAGAGTAGCGAGTGGGGCTTGGGCGCTTGCGGCGGAATGCGCGGTAAATGAAAAGCACCGTGAGAGCAGCGAGAACAATGCCGCTGACGTTGACCAGGAGTTGCAGTGCCGAGCCAATGGCACGTCCATGTTCCCCCAACACCACTGCAACGCCGATATAGCCTGCGGCCGGGATGGTTGTGACAGAAATGAAAACCCCCACCAGGGCTGCGGATTTTCGCCCGATGAGGGAAAGCATTCCCGCAGCGCCGGCCAGCACGGCCACCATGAAAGAGTACGGTCCGGGGTGGTAGATAAATTCGGTGGCTCGGTTTTCGCTGAGTACTTCATCCGCGCTGAACAGTCCCAGCCACATGGAGAGAACTGTGACCAGTGCCGTCAAAGCTATGGCGACAGGGAATCCCACAACAAGAGCCACGGCGGCCCGCCTGGCCAGTTTCCACCGCTGGTCCACCACGGCCAGGGCCAGTCCGGCCAAGGGACCGAACTCAGGACCCACAACCATGGCTCCAACAATGGCGATCGTGGAATCGGTGACGATGCCGATCCCCGCCAACTGCACGGCAATAATCAAAAATATCAGGTAGTTCCAGGTCAGTTTTGAATCTGCATTCGTATCTTTTTCTACTTCAGCCCAAATAATGGCGTCCGCTCCCTCTCCGGCCACCTCCTTTTCCACTTCGTCCAACCGGTCGGATATGACAAGCTCCGGGGAGCCGATACTGATGGACCCTTGGTGGTCAATGTGCAGTTCGTGAAGCTTTTCCAGCAGGTCTTCGACGGATTC
>JBBSQT010000232.1:0-4140 GCA_038243775.1 Actinomycetales bacterium
GGCCGGGCCGGATTGATGCGCACGGCTTGCATGTGGTCATCCTGGGCGGCGGCGACACCGGGGCTGACTGCCTGGGCACGGCGCACCGCCAGCAGGCCGCCAGCGTCACCACACTGGCCATCGGCAAGCAGCCCCCGGCGGAGCGCTCCGCAACCCAGCCGTGGCCCACGTTCCCCAACCTGTTCGAGGTGGCCAGTGCGCATGAGGAGGGCGGGGAACGGACGTACCTGGCCTCAACAGTGGAATTCCTGGGCAGGGACGGGGTCCTGACCGGGCTGAAGATCGCCGAAACCGAATACGTGGACGGGCGGCGCGTGCCCAAGGCAGGCACTGGGCGCATCATCCCGGCGGATTTGGTGCTCCTGGCCCTGGGATTCACGGGGCCGGAAACGGCTGATCTGGTGCAGCAACTGCCCGTGGAAACGGATGGCCGCGGCAACATTAACCGGGACGGCGGCTACATGACGGGCCAGGATGGCGTGTTTGTGGCAGGCGATGCCGGACGCGGCCAATCGCTCATAGTCTGGGCCATCGCCGAGGGGCGGGCTTGCGCGGCGGCGGTGGATCAATACCTGATGGGAGAAACATTTCTGCCGGCTCCCGTCTCACCCAGTGATTCAGCTATCAGTGTCTGAGGCCAAAGCGCTAGGCTAGCTGAGGGCACCAAAGATTTCTGCAGAAACTACACATTAGGTAGGTACATTGAGACGCGCAAAGATTGTTGCGACTTTCGGGCCGGCTATTGCCAGCTATGAGAACACCCTTGCGGTACTGGAGGCGGGCGTCAACGTAGCCCGCATGAACATGAGCCACGGCGACTACACCGTGCACCAGAGCACGTATGAGAACGTGCGCAAGGCTGCGGCCGAACTGGGCAAGCCCGTCGCCATCATGGCCGACTTGCAAGGTCCCAAGATCCGTTTGGGCCGTTTCGCCAACGGCGAGGGCTACGCCCTGGCCGTGGGCGATGTCTTCACCATCACCACCGCAGACGTTCCGGGCACCAAGGACATCTGCTCCACCACCTTGAAGTCGCTCACCGAGGACGTCAAGGTTGGCGACATCATGCTGATCGACGACGGCAAGGTCTCCGTCCGGGCGACCGCCGTTGACGCCGTGAAGGTGGTCACCGAGGTCACCGTCCCCGGCAAGGTGTCCAACAACAAGGGCATAAACCTTCCCGGCGTTGCCGTCAACGTCCCGGCATTGAGCGAAAAGGATGAATCCGACCTGCGCTGGGCCCTTGAGTGCGGTGTGGACCTGGTGGCGCTTTCGTTTGTCCGCGACGCAGCCGACATCAAGCGGGTCCACGAGATCATGGACGAAGAAGGCCGCCGCGTGCCGGTCATCGCCAAGATTGAAAAGCCCCAGGCTGTTGCCAACCTCGAAGCCATCGTTGACGCGTTCGACGCCATCATGGTTGCCCGTGGCGACCTGGGCGTGGAGCTTCCCTTGGAGGATGTCCCGCTGGTGCAGAAGCAGTGTGTTGAAATGGCACGCCGCTGGGCCAAGCCGGTCATCGTGGCCACCCAGGTCCTGGAATCCATGATCGAGAATCCGCGCCCCACCCGGGCAGAAGCTTCGGACTGTGCAAACGCGGTGCTCGACGGCGCCGATGCAGTCATGCTCTCCGGCGAGACCAGCGTGGGCAAGTTCCCCATCGAGACGGTCAAGACCATGGCCCGCATTGTCGAGGCAGCTGAAACGGTGGCCGGCATGAAGCTGATCCCCAAGCTCGGCTCGGACCCCCGCACCCGCGGCGGCGTCATCACGGCAGCAGCCGTGCAGATAGCCGACCAGCTGGATGCAAAGTACATTGCAACATTCACGCAGTCCGGCGATTCGGCATACCGCCTGTCCCGCCTGCGCCCGTTCAAGCAGGTTTTCGCCTTCACCCCGGATGAGCGCGTGCGCAACCAGCTGGCCCTGGCATGGGGCATTGAGCCCGTGCTGGTTCCCACTGTTGCCCACACGGATGCCATGACCGAGCAGGTCGATGCCACCCTGTTGGAGAAGGGCCTCGTCGACGAGGGCGACCTGGTTGTCATCGCCGCCGGGTCCCCTCCCGGGCAGGCAGGTTCCACCAACCTGGTCAAGGTCCACAAGGTGGGCGACCTCGCCGACCTGGGCAAGGCCGAATCCGGTCCCGGCCGCAAGCGTGAGCGGATTGGCCCCTGGCCCGTTGGCTAGCATCGCCTGACATACGACGGCGGCACCCACCACTGGTGGGGGCCGCCGTCGTATGTGGGGGCCGCTTAGGGACGGCCGCGCGTCTGCCTGGAGTCAGTTCACCTGGTTGATGATTGTTTCGGCGACTTCGCGCATGCTCAGGCGGCGGTCCATGGACGTCTTCTGGATCCAACGGAAGGCCTCGGGCTCGGTCAGGCCCATCTTGGTGGTCAGCAGGCTCTTCGCGCGCTCGACCAGCTTCCGGGTGGCGAACTGCTCCTGGAGATCGGAGACTTCGTCCTCGAGTGCCTTGATTTCCTCGTGGCGTGAGAGGGCGATCTCCAATGCCGGGATCAGGTCGGCCGGGGTGAAGGGCTTGACCACGTAGGCCATGGCGCCGGCGTCGCGGGCCCGTTCCACCAGTTCCTTCTGGCTGAACGCTGTCAGCAGCACGACGGGGGCGATGCGCGCCTTGACGATGTGCTCCGCGGCGGTGATGCCATCCATGACCGGCATCTTGACGTCCATCAGGACCAGGTCGGGCCTGAGCTCCTTGGCCAGCTCCACGGCCTTCTCCCCATTGTCTGCTTCACCAACGACGTCGTAGCCTTCGCCTCGCAGGATTTCCATGATGTCCAGGCGGATTAGCGTTTCATCCTCGGCAACAATGACGCGGCGTGCACGGGATGTGGGGGTTGATTCCGCTTGTTCAGACACAAAAACTCCTCTAAGGGTGAGTTACACCACATTTTATAAAAATTCAGCCCTTGGATGACTCCAGTTCTGTAAAACAGCCTATATGCATGTAGAGTTGTTCCGCGCACTCGTTCAGAAGAGATTCACAAACGGGCGCGTGATCTTTGTAACGGTGTTCGTTTGGACTCCTTTGCACGGGCCCGAGTGGCGGAATGGCAGACGCGCTGCACTCAAAATGCAGTATCGAAAGATGTGTGGGTTCAAGTCCCACCTCGGGCACATTATTTACCAAGACCTCCTGGCAGCAGGGGGTCTTTGTGTTTAACGGCTGACCGCATTCGCCGGATGGTCAAGTTTGTGGGGACCGTGAAGCCCGTCATGGGCGGACTCCCCGTGAGAGGTATCGGGCTCGGTGCCTGCTGAGGCGTCGAGTGCGCGTCGACGACGATGAGGTAGTTGTTGCGGCCGGCTGCGCCGGGGATGGAGTCATGGCCAGGAGCGATTCGCTGTCTGCTGCCTGGAGGGTTGATCACTCGGGTTCTTCGAGGTGATCCAACTGGCGTTGTCCTGGAGGAACGCTGACGCAGTGGAGTTGAGCCAGTTACGTGGCAGTTCGTTGTCGCCCGTCATGCACGCCGCGATCGTGTTGCCGCTGGCCTTTTCGGCAGAACCGGCGTCCATATCTGCGGCGCGGCGGTTGCCTGATCCTGGCAGTAGGGCGCGGAGCCCGCGACGAGTTTACCGGCGCCTCAGAGGCAACGTGCAGTGTGTCTAAGACCGATTTCATTGAGATGGGCCTTGATTTCACCGCCCGTGAATGCGTGGGCAGTCATGGTGGGACTTGTTGCAGGCCCCGGTAATCCGACGCTGGCAGTCAAGTTGGAACCGCAGATTATCGGATTGCGGCCAATATTTGATGCAGCGTCCCCACCTGCGCTCAAGCCGCTGTCGATCCCGGCCTGTGGGCGCCCTGGCGTGGCCGCGGACCGGGTCATCCTCCGAGCTCCCATCCACAGCAACCCGGTTCAGCCCAGCCACCAGCGTCGGCGGACCGCCGGAGGAAAACGTATTTCAACCGGTCCCTGGCGACTTCATTGGACTCCCGGGAACTGTGGCATGCCCGTGTCCCCCCGGGAGGATCGTTTCCGTGGCGTCGTGATTGAAAGACGCAGTAGCACTGAATCACATCCGCCTCTCGGGCCTGCCGTGCTATTTCGTGTTTCCACCGTCCACAGTGCTGACAAAGCCGCGTTGGACGGTGCATGATGGTACAAA
>JBBSQT010000233.1:0-4131 GCA_038243775.1 Actinomycetales bacterium
CTAGGGGGCGGTGCGGAAATTACAGGACCGGGAACACTTCCATGCCGCCCAGGTACTTGCGCAGCGCGACGGGGACGTTGACCGAACCGTCGGCGTTCTGGTGCTGCTCCAGGATGGCAACAATCCAGCGGGTCGTGGCGAGCGTGCCGTTGAGTGTGGCAACAGCGCGGGTGCCGCCCTTGCCGCCGTCGTCCGCAGTTTGGCGCTCACGGATGTTCAGGCGGCGGGCTTGGAAGGTGGTGCAGTTGGAGGTGGAGGTCAGCTCACGGTAGGCGTCCTGGGTGGGGACCCACGCCTCGCAGTCGAACTTGCGGGCGGCGGACATGCCCAAATCGCCGGCTGCGGTGTCTATGACACGGTACGGCAGCTCCACCTTGGCCAGCATCTCCTCTTCCCAGGCAAGCAGGCGCTGGTGTTCCTCGGCAGCCTTCTCCACGGTGGTGTAGACGAACATTTCCACCTTGTTGAACTGGTGCACGCGGATGATGCCGCGGGTGTCCTTGCCGTGCGAGCCTGCTTCGCGGCGGTAGCAGGAGGACCAGCCGGCATAGCGGACGGGCTCGTTGACGTTGATGATCTCGTTGCCGTGGTAGCCGGCCAGGGCCACCTCGGAGGTGCCAACCAGGTAGAGGTTGTCCTCGGCGAGGCGGTAAATTTCGGCGTCGTGCTCAACATCGAACCCGGTGCCGGCCATGGTTTCGGGCAGCACCAGGGTGGGGGTGATCATGGGTGTGAAGCCGGCTTCGATGGCCTGGTCCATGGCCATCTGCAGCAGCGCCATTTCCAGGCGGGCGCCAACACCCTTGAGGAAGTAGAACCGCGACCCGGAAACCTTGGCGCCGCGCTCCATGTCAATGGCGCCGATGAGCTCACCAATTTCCAGGTGGTCCCGCGGCGCGAAGTCGGGGAATTCGCGCGGCGTGCCAACGGTCTTCACCACAACGAAGTCATCTTCCCCGCCTTCGGGGACGCCGTCGGAGATGAGGTTGGCCAAGCTGCGCACCAGTGAGTCCTGCTCGGCAGCGGCAGCATCGGAGAGAGCCCCGGCGGCCTTCACCGCGCCAGCCAGCTCCTTCACCTCAGCCAGCAGGGCCTGCTTTTCCCCGTCCTTGGCCTTCGCCACCTTTTTGCCGAAGGCGTTTTGCTCGGCGCGCAAAGCCTCAAAAGAGGTGATCGCAGACTTCCGGGCAGCGTCGGCGGCCACAATGGAGTCCACCACGGACGGTTCGGCACCACGGGCTCGTTGGCTGGCGCGGTAGATTTCAGGATTTTCGCAGAGGTCTCGTACATCGATCACCCACTAAGCCTATCCAATCAAAACAAGTTGTCGGGCTAAGGTTAGTGATCATGCCAACTGAAATTCTTGTCATCGCCATTGCACTCGTCATACTGCTCGTCATAGTGATCAGTTGGCTCGGAGTGCGAAAGCTGGCCCAAAAGCACACGCGCAGTGCCGTGGCGGATTCCCCGCACAAGATTCATCTGGCCAGGCAGCAGGTGGTGTTCATCTTCAACCCCACCAAACATGGTGCCGCGGCTGCCAAAACCCTGATCACCCGTTCAGTCTCCAAGGCCGACTGGCCTGCCCCCATTTTCATCGAAACCACGGCGACAGACCCGGGGTATGCGATGGCGAATGCCGCGCTGGAAGCCAAGGCCGACGTCGTTATTGTGGGTGGCGGTGACGGTACGGTCCGCGCCGTGGCCCAGACGCTGCGGCACACCGAGGTGCCGTTGGCCATCATCCCGCTGGGCACCGGAAACTTGTTGGCACGCAACCTCAACCTTGACGTCACGGACATTGCCGGCAGCGTCCAGATTGCACTGTTTGGGCACCAGCGGCATATTGATGCGGGCTTGATGGAGTTGGAGGACGGCATCACGGGCGCTGTTTCCAAGCACTCATTCATGGTGATTGCCGGCCTGGGCATGGACGCCGATGTCATGAACGACACCAATTCCAAGCTGAAGGAACACCTGGGCTGGCTGGCCTACAGTGAGGCGGGGCTGCGCCACATGGCGGGCCGGCGCAAGCAGGTCAGCATTGCGCTGGATGATGATCCCGCGCAGCAGCGCAAGGTCCGTTCGGTGCTGTTTGTCAACTGCGGGCAGTTGCCCGGTGGCATTGATTTTGTCCCTGGCGCCTTAATTGACGACGGCGTCCTCGACGTCGTGGTGGTCAGCCCCCGCAGCGCTTTCGGCTGGGTTGCGATGGCAGGCAAGGTTGTTTTTCAGCACAAGAAGCACCTGCCGGTCATCGACTTCTACCGCTCACAAGCGTTGACCATCCGCACGGTGATGCCCGTGGAGACACAGATTGACGGGGATCCTTCAGGGCCGGCAACCCAAGTCAAGGTCAGTGTGGAACACAAGGCCGTGCTGGTGCGTGTGGCCGCACCGGATAACCCGGGCGTTTAACTCCTAGTCCGTCTCCGGGCGCAGTGACTGCTCCCGAATGAGCCGTTCCTCTTCGCCGAAGCGGAGTTCATTGGCGTCGTCACCCTCGTCACCAACAGAGTTGTCCTTGCCTTCATCGCGGCCAGGATTGACTATGGTGCCTTCGTTCTTGCTTGCCTGCGCGTCCATGACTGATTCGCCTCTTTGCTGATGGGAACAACATTTCCAACTCCTTGGAAGTTGCCTTCGTGGAGATACGCCAAGCATAGGCTCGCAGCTGCCCCAGCGAAAGGGATTCGCCTGTACGGTCAGTCACCGTTCGCCCAGCAGGGCCGGCGTTGGGGCCGTTTTGCTTAGGGCCGGAGCAGGGCGTTGAGCCAGTTCCCTGCGTCTTGGAAAGCAGTGTCCGAGTTGTAGGAATGGATCTGCGGCGGCTGCTTGTCAGCCCGTGGGTACGAACCGAGAAAGCGGATGCCGGGGCTGACCCGGTGCAGTCCGCGGAGCGCATCTGCAACACGGGCGTCCCGGATATGCCCGTCAACGTCAACGCTGAAGGTGTACTGGCCAAGGTATTCGCCCGTCGGCCGGGACTCAATGCGGCTCAGGTTGACGCCCCGGCTGGCGAACTGCTCCAGGATCGCCATCAACGCACCGGGGTGGTCATCGGGCAGCGGAATCGACAGGGTGGTCTTGTCGGCACCTGTCGGTTCGGGGAGCGAACCGGGCTGCCCCACCAGGACGAAACGGGTGACGGCGCCAAGGTTGTCCTCAATGGCTTCGGCAAGGATGTTCAGGCCGGTCTGCTCAGCGACCAGCGGGGCGCACACTGCGGCTTGGAACGCATCGGTGCCGGCCAACAGCATATGGGCCGCGGCCGCCGTCGAATTTGTCGGTACGTGGCGGGCCAGCGGCAGGTTCTCTGCGAACCAGTCACGGGTTTGCGCCCACGCGTGGGGGTGGGTTCCCACGGCCGTGATGCCGGCCAGGGTGACCCCGTGCGGCGCCACCAGCACAAAGCTGACGGGGACAACCACTTCATGCAGAATCCGCAGTTCCACACCGTTGGAGATGGCATCGAGCGTTGCAGGCACCCCGCCCTCGATGGAGTTCTCGATCGGCAGCATCGCGGCAAGGGCCTCACCCTTGCGCACCATCGCTAGCGAAGCCGCGGCGTTGCTGGAAGGAACGCGAGTCATTTCAGCCGTTCCCGGAACCTGCAGCAGCGCTGACTCGGTGAACGTCCCCTCCGGCCCCAGGAATGTCAGGGGCAAGGCTGAGTCATTGGGGACGGAGATCATGGGGCACCTATCGGTTGCAGAAATATGTTGGCAGGGGAATGCTTGGCGGTTTAGAGAACGCGGGGAGTCTCGCCATTGGAGGAGACCATGGGCTTGTCCGCTTCAAACCAGGCACCCATGCCGCCAACAACGTTGAAGGCGCTGTAACCGTTTTGGCTCAGCCAGGTGGTGGCGCGGAAGGAACGCCCGCCGGTGCGGCAGATGACATTGAGGTCGACATCGGGGTCGAGCTCCTCCAAACGTTCGGGCAGCTGTTCCAGCGGGATGTGGAGGGCGCCGTCAACGTGGCCGGCTTCCCATTCGTAGTCTTCGCGGACATCCAAAATCACTGCGTCTTGGCCCAGTTCCCCGACGTTGACGTTCATGATGTCTGACATGTGTTGCCTCCTTGCACATTTAGGAACAAATACACGGCTAAGCCTAGCTCCCGAGGGGC
>JBBSQT010000234.1:0-4123 GCA_038243775.1 Actinomycetales bacterium
AGCTGGTTTGCCTCCACCACATGCGCGGCACCGACCGCGGCAACTGCCATGTCCATGACTTCTTCGGGGGCGTGGCCGGGACGCAGCCCGGTGATCTGGATGGTGGCGCGGAAGGAAGGCATTGAACCAGCCTATCGGGGCGGGGCAGCACAAAAAAATGCGCCCGCCCCCCACAAATGCGCCCGGTGGACAGGGCGCAAAAGTGGGGGGCGGGCGCATGTTTCAGCACGGACCAGCCGCGGCGGTTTATCCCGTGTTGCGCAATCCGGCAGCAACACCGTTGATGGTGATCAGCATGGCGCGTTGCAGGCGTTCATCAACCTCGCTTGCCGTGATGGACGCTTCGCGGACGCGGCGCAGCAGCTCGACCTGGAGGTAGGAAATCGGGTCCAGGTACTGGTCGCGAACATTCAGTGAACGCTTGAGCAGCGGCTGGTTGTCCAGGAGTTCGATTTCCCCGGTCAGCAGCTGGATTTCGGCTACCGCCAAGTCGAATTCGGTGCGAATCACGACGAACAGGTGCTGCAGTTCGGCGGGCACCAGGGTGCGCACGTAATGGGCGGCGATGTCCATGTCCGTCTTGGCCAGCGTCATTTCCACGTTGGAGATGGTGGAGGAGAAGAAGTGCCAGTTTGCCAGCATCTCCTGCAGTTCGGCGCCGTGGCCGGCTTCACGCGCGGCGCGCAGGCCGGAGCCAACGCCGAACCAGCCCGGCACGATCTGTCGCGACTGGGTCCAGCCGAACACCCACGGGATGGCGCGCAGCCCGCCCAGCCCGGAGTCCGAGTCGGGGCGTTTGGACGGGCGCGAACCAATGTTCAGGCTGCCCAGCTGCTCCACGGGGGTGGAGGCCGTGAAGTAGGCCGGGAGGTCCTCGTGGTCGATGAGTGTCCGGTAGCTGGCAAAGGCGGCGTCGGACATGACTTCCATGATCCCGCCGAAGCGGCCTAGGTCGTCCTCGGAGTGGCGCGGTGCCTGGTGCAGGGCGGATCCCTGCATGACGGCGGCGAGGGAAAGTTCCAGGTTTTCGCGGGCCAGTTCCGGCAGGGAGTACTTGTCGGAGATGACTTCGCCCTGTTCGGTGAACTTGATGGCCCCTTCCAGGACGCCGTTGGGCTGGGCCATGATCGCATCATAGGTGGGTCCGCCACCACGACCTACGGAGCCGCCGCGGCCGTGGAACATGCGCACGTTCACCCCGTGCTTCACGGCCACGTCGCGGAGTTTGCGCTGGGTCTTGTGAATTTCCCACTGCGACGTCAGCACGCCGGATTCCTTGTTGGAGTCCGAGTAGCCGAGCATGATTTCCTGCACGTTCCCGCGCAGGCGCACCAGCTCGCGGTACGCCGGGTCGGAGAGCAGCTGGTCAATGATTTCCGCGGAGGCACGCAACTCGTCCACGGTTTCCAGCAGCGGGGCGAAGCCGATTTTCGCGTAGCGGTTCCCGCCCGTGAGCTGAACCAGGCCGGCCTCGCGTGCCAGCACGGCCGCGGCGAGGACGTCGTCGGCGCCGCGGGTCATGGAGATGATGTACGTTTCCACCACGTCCGGCCCGTAGGTGCGCAAGGCGCGGCGCACCACACGGAAGACGTCGTACGTGCCATTGGCCCGCGCGTCGTCAAGCTTGATCGGGTGGCCGGAGAGGGGACGGTGGCTGGCCAGTTCGGCACTGAGCACGCCCAGGCGCCCGGCCCGGTCCAGTTCGGCGTAGGGCGTGCCCAGTTCCCCGACGCGGTCCAGCAGCTGGCCGACGGCGTCGTGGTGGTAGTCCGCGTGTTCCCGGATGTCCAGGGTGGCCAGATGCAGGCCGAAGGAGGACACCACCCGGCGCACCGAGGCGAGCGCGCCGTCGGCCACAAGCGCTGCGGAATTGTTGCGCAGCGAGGTTTCCAGCAGTTCCAGATCGGCGATGAGCTCGCTGGTGGCGCTGTAGTCGCGGCCGGGCTCATGGTAGCTGTCTCCAGCCACGCGCTTGCGGGTGTTGATGAGTTTGGCCTTGATGCAGGTGAGCTTTAGGCGGTAGGGCTCGTCGCCGTTGAGCTCCAAGACGCGCGGGTCGATGTGCGGCAGGTGGGCGAGGTCGACGGCGATGGAATCCGTCAGCGCCGCGTCCGCGCCGTACAGGGCGCTGGAGTTGGAGAGGATGCTGAGCAGCTCGTCGATGAGGGCCAGCGAGATTTTCACCGCATTGTGGTTCTGCAGGACCAGGACTTCACGGGTGACCTCGGAGGTGACGTTCGGGTTGCCGTCGCGGTCCCCGCCGATCCAGGAGCCAAAGCGCAGCGGTGCCGCGTCGGAGGGCAGTGAAACGCCGTGTTCGCCGAGCAGGTCGCTGAGCTCGGTCAGCACTTCCGGCATGGCGTCGGTGAGGATGTTGTTCAGGTAGTAGATGGCGTTGCGGGCCTCATCGAGGGGGGTGGGGCGGACCTTGCGCAGCTCGTCGGTCTGCCACATCTGGTCGATGATCTCGGCCAGTTTGCGGTCCTGGCGGGTGCGGGCGGTCGTGCCTTCCCCGGACGGCGTGGCCAGGATGTCGGAGAGCTTGCGGATCTTGTCCAAGACCGAGCGGCGGGAGGCCTCGGTGGGGTGGGCGGTGAAGATGGGCCGCACATCCAGCTCGTTGACGACCTTCTGCAGCGCCTCCGTGCCGGCTTTTTCGGCAATCTCGGTGACGGCCTTGGCCAGCCAGCCATCCTGTTCCGGACGCGATCGCAGGCTGCGCACCCGGTGCACCTGCTCGGCGGCGTTGGCGAGGTGGAAGTAGAACGCAAAGGCGCGGACCAAATCGGTTGCCTGCTCCAACGGCAGGGAGGAAAGTTCCTCGCGGACCTGCTCTGCGACGTCGTTCGCGCTCCACGGGCCGGTGCCGGTTTCCCCGCGGGCGGCCTCCTTGGATTCCTTGGTCAGCAGGCGGACCTGCTCCACCTTGGCCAGCAGTTCAGGGCCGTGCTGGCGAACCAGGGATTCGCCCAGAAGGGTGCTGACGCGTCGGACATCCCGGCGCAGGTCGGTGTCCTGCTCGGGTTCCCGGGGATCGCCCAAGGGGGTTGTTTGCAAGTCAGAGCTCATGAGTCAGCGTCCTTACGGTCTGCGAATCTGGGGTGCTCGTATGCGGCGTTGGATACGTTGCTGGCCCAAAACAGGGCCGTCTGGATCCTATGCACGGCGGACTGGCCGGCGCGAATCGGTCTCGGATGGTGACGGTCTCAGCAGGTACGCGCCGAAGGAGGAAATTACAGGGCCGAATACTGCGTGTGGACCTGTTCCCAACAGGGGTAAAAGTCATCCCACCAGTGCTGCCAGTCAACACTTTTGCCTTCCAGTGCCTCCTGCAAATGGTCCAGGTGGACATGCCAACCGGCCAAGGACATGTTCACAACATCCGCCGGCACCTCGACCGTGTTCCTGAAAACCAGCTCCGTGCCGCCGCCGGCCGGCGTCAGCTCCACACGGATCCGTCCGTGCATGGAATTGGAGATTTCAAAGACCCGCGGCGCCTCCGCTTCGATGACGCGCCCGTACCACCAGTCGGTCTCAATGCCGTGGCCCTCGTCCTTCACATTGAGCCATTTCAGGTCGAACGAGGAGCCCGCCTTGGCCATGCCCCGCGTCTTCGCCCACCACATGGGAGTCTTCTCCGGGCTGGTGAGCATGTCCCACAGCACCTCGGGCGCAGCCGGGTAGTGCCGGGTGAACACCAGCTCGGTGCGCTCGGCATCCACCGGTGCGCAGGCACCCAGCGGAAAACGGTTCATGTCCTTGTTCAGCTCTGCATTTGTTGCCATGGCCCCATTCTTCCACCACCTCCTGCGCCGATGGCCACTCCCGCCCGCCGGCAACCACAGCCCGCGCCCGCCACGGAATACCCGCCCGCGCCGGCCCGTTGTGCCTAGAGTGGACACACCACGGATTCAAAGGAGCGCCATGAGCACCACCACCGCCGAACTCGACCGTCTCACCCAGCGCTGGGAACGCTTCCGCACCGGCCGCAACGCCTCCCTCGCCGACCCCCACGGCTGGCTTTCCCTGACGTCCTTCCAGTGGCTCCCCTCAACGCCTTCCGCTCTGGAGGGTGTCCCCGGACTGTGGAGTTTTGAAGACACGACGGCGGTTCTTACGGCGA
>JBBSQT010000235.1:0-4121 GCA_038243775.1 Actinomycetales bacterium
ACGGCGGCCACCGTCCTTTTTCTACCGGACGACGGCGATCGGCGCGCCTTGGAGGACCTCGTCACCCTCCTCGACCACCCATGCCAAGATGCCGGCCACCGGGGTGTTGATCTCGGCGTCGAACTTGTCCACGGTGACTTCGGCAATGACCTGGTAAGCCTCCACGGAGCTGCCGTTGGGGGCCCGCCATTCCAGCAGGACGCCACGCTCTGCAGCATCTCCAGACATCTGGGGGAACAGAATTTCCATGCCGTTGTGCCGCCTTCCGGTCCGAGCGCCGGTGTGACGGCGCCGCATCGACAGTTTACGTGAGTCGGCACGTCCTCGGCATGGTCCCTCCTTGCCGGTCGCGGGCTGGCGCGGGCTGACATGACCGGCGTGGATTTCATGGCCGGCGTGGATGTCGTGACCGCGGACATTCCGGCGGTCGTCAGGCCTTGGCGGCTTTCTTCTTCATTGCAACGGTGGTAGAGGTCCAGGTGGCTCCGAGGACCGCCGCCGTGCTGGAGGCCATGACAGTCATTCCAACGTTGCCCTTGACCAAGCCCGCAATGAACAAGGCGGCCATGCACGCCAGTCCCATGGCGAACCCGATCCACAGATAGCGGGCACTGTTGAACGTCATCTGGGTCTGCTGGCCGTTGCTGTTCATGGTCTCTCCCAAGGTTTGAGTGGATTGAAGTGTTACTGCCTTCAGGCATGACAAGATACTATGCAACTACTTTCCAGTGCGTCAAGTACTTTCTGAGAAACGGTCCGTCGGATTTTCCGGTGTGCCGAAACTCCTGCACTAGGGATACCGGCGCAAATTCCGCGGGAATCCGCGCTACAGTGAGTGCTGACTTTGAGGAGTTTCACCATGCCTGAACGGATTCCCACCCCGGATGAGATTAAGCGGTGGCGGCAGTATTTGGCGGACGAACGGGCCGAAGCCGCCGTGTACCGGGACCTCGCCAAACGCCGCGAGGGCGATGAGCACGCCATTCTCATGGCGCTGGCCGAAGCGGAGGGCCGCCATGAGCAGCACTGGCTGCATTTGCTGGGCGAGCACGCCGAACCTGTTGTCCGGCCGTCGCTGCGCAACCAGTTTTTGGGACTGCTGGCCCGCCGATTTGGTTCCGTCTTTGTGCTTGCCTTGGCACAGCGCTCGGAATCCAGGTCCCCGTACGCCACCGATGCTGACGCGACGGAGGCCATGGCGGCCGATGAATCCATCCACGAGGAGGTGATTCGGGGCCTCTCCGCGAGCGGGCGCAACAGCCTTGCGGGATCCTTTCGGGCCGCCGTTTTCGGGGCCAATGACGGGTTGGTCAGCAACCTCTCGCTCGTGATGGGCATGGCGGCCACGGGAGTTGGCAGCCAGGTGGTGTTGTTCAGCGGCATTGCCGGACTTCTGGCGGGTGCCTTGTCCATGGGTGCCGGGGAATACGTCTCCGTCCGGTCGCAGCGCGAACTTCTGGACGCTTCGCAGCCAACCCAGGTCACGCTGTCCGCCGCACCGTCCCTGGATCTAAAAAACAATGAGCTGGTGCTGGTCTACCTGGCCCGCGGCATGTCCCGCGAGTCCGCCGAACACCGCGCGGCTGAACGCATGGGCGACTTCAGCTGCGACTGCGATCCCAGTCGGTCTTTGAAGCCGGAAAATTTCGAGACGGCGGACGAGCTGGAAACCTTGGGCACCGCCTGGGGTGCCGCGTCGTCGAGCTTCTGCTTCTTCGCCTCGGGTGCCATCATCCCGATCCTGCCGTTCGTCTTTGGCATGACCGGCGTGGGCGCTCTTGTGTTGGCGTGCGTTTTGGTGGGTGTGACTTTGCTGGGCACCGGTGGCGTCGTGGGGCTGCTCTCCGGGGCTTCTCCGCTGTGGCGCGGGTTGCGGCAGTTGGCCATCGGCATGGGTGCGGCCGCGGCCACTTACGTGTTGGGCCTGCTGTTCGGTGGTCTGGTGGGAGCCTAACGCCCGCCTTTCCAACGGCCCTGTTACCTTCCGGGCCCAAATTCCCAACGCTATCCCGGCAATGGTGTGATATTTCGGGTCGCTATCCCACCTGCTGCGCTAGCGTTCACGATTTTCCAGCCATTGCTGAGATAGCGTGAGGGGGCGGTCGGGAAAAACCGCCCGAAGGTAACTTAGCCTTTGCTGTGACGGGCCGGGTCAGCCTGCCAGGACAGCGCAGGCGTCTTCCACGGAGTCAACCACGTGCACGAAGTCGTCCATGGGCCGTCCCTGCGCGAGTGTCTGCAGCAGAGGCATGACAGGAACCTCGACCTCCCAGTATTTTCGCCCCATCAACACCATGGGTGTCACGGCACCGTCGGCCGCGTAGTAGTTCTCGCAGGCGTCCTGAAACACTTCCTGGACCGTTCCGGCCGCACCGGGAAGGAACACAATTCCGCCGTGGGAGCGCTCCAACAAGATCGCCTCACGCAGGGCATTGGTGAAGTACTTTGCAATCTTGGCGGCAAAAATGTTGGGTGGCTCATGCCCGTAGAACCACGTTGGAATGCCCAGGCTCGGCGCCCCGTCCGGATACGCCTCCACCACCTGGAACGCAGCCCTCGCCCACTCGGTGACCGAGGGGCGGAAGCCGGGGACGGCGCCCAGGGCGAGCAGCGCACTGTCCAGTGCGGCGGCGTCGTACGTGGAAAGGTAGGCACCCAAATTGGCAGCTTCCATGGCGCCGGGACCACCTCCCGTCGCGACAAGGAATCCGGACTGGGTCAACGCCGAGCCCAGCCGCGCGGCCTGCGCATACTGCTCGCTCCCCCGAGCCGCCGCGTGCCCGCCCATCACGCCGACCACCGGGTTGGAAAGCTGATTCAGGAAGTCGTCCAGGGCATTGGTAATGGCGTGGTCGTGCATCGCGGTGGCAAGCGTGGAGTGCAGGGCGGGCCCGGTTTGCAGGCTCCACTGGTAGATGGTGGCGTCAGGAACCGTCTCGTATTCGCCCGCGTGGATGCCCTCAAAAAGTTCGGTCCCCGTGTACAGGTGCCCGCGGTAGGGATTGAACGGAATGTGCGGCAGTGCCGGAAAAATCAGGGCACCGCGCCCGCGCAGCAAGTCCTCCACGCCGTTGTCGAAGGTGCAGCCCATGAAGATGGCACCCGCAGCGTGCAGCTCTGCGAGCATTCCGGAGCGCTGGCGCAGGTCGACGGACTGGAAATGCCAGCCGCCCATGCACTTCGCGCCACCGGCAACCAGCGCGTCAAAGCGCTCCGAGTCTTCAATCTCAACCGTGCGGGCCTGGGGTGCAAGGGGTGCGTTCACGCTCCCCAGCCTACTGGGCGAGGGGCCCGGCGCGAGCGAGGGCGGGGAGACCAGTAGGCGCCACTGGGCGAGGGGCCCGGCGCGAGGAATCCGCTGGGAGGCAATCGTTGACCTTTGAGTCCGTTGCACAGAGCCCCGAACCTGACAACTACCTCCGTTGCCTCAAACCGTGCCCGCAGGGGCTCGCACCGATCCGGTCTAGGTTGGGAGTGCAAATCCAATGCACGACGCCGGAACTTGGCGCCGCGCGAGCCTCACCTTTAGGAGCACCCATGCAGGAAGTCACCAGCGCGGATATTTTGGCCGCGGACCCCGACGTGCAGATCATTGACGTTCGCGAAGTTGCCGAACTCGCCACCGGCATGATCGAAGATGCCGTCCACATTCCGTCGGGGGATGTCGTGGCCCGGGCAGCTGAACTGGACAAGTCCCGTCGCATCATTGCCGTCTGCCACGGAGGCGGACGCAGCGAACGCGTTGCCAAGGCACTGACTGATCTTGGCTACAACGCCGACACCCTGGTGGGCGGCATGAGCGGATGGGAAAGCGAAGGCCTGCCCATGGTGCCGCCGGAAGCATAGGCGGCACGTCGCGCCGGGACCGGACGGGCCCACACCCCACCGCACCGGCGCGACAGGCTTTTAGTGGTCATTTACCTAAGTTCGTCGGGGGTCAGGCCGCAAAGATTGGTTCGTGGGTGCCGAGCCGGTGGAGATAGTCGTTGAGGTCGTGTCGGGTGTATCTCCAGTCGAAGGGTTCTGCTGTGCTGTTGTAGCGCTTCTGGAAGGCCATGATCCGCTCGGCCAGGGCGTCCAGGTCAGGGAAATCGGCGCCGGTGATCGCCTTGCGCTGGAGG
>JBBSQT010000236.1:0-4095 GCA_038243775.1 Actinomycetales bacterium
AGATGTTCACCAACGGATTCTTCCACGCCGATCCGCACCCGGGGAACATTTTCGTCACCCCGGTCACCGACGGCTCCTCCGTACACCCGTGGAAGTTGACCTTCATCGACTTCGGCATGATGGGCGAGGTGCCCACCAGCACGCGCACCGGCCTGCGCAAGCTGCTGATCGCCGCAGCAGCGCGTGATGGCAAGGGTTTGGTGCGGGCGATCAGCGATGTGGGAGTGCTGATCTCCGGAGCGGACACCGCCGAGCTCGAGCGGGCGATGACCCAACTCTTTGCACGCTTTGGCGGGCTGGGTTTTGCCGAGCTGAAGGAAGTGGACCCCCGCGAGTTCCGCGACTTCGCTGTCGAGTTCGGTGATGTGGTCAGATCCCTTCCCTTCCAGCTGCCGGAGAACTTCCTGTTGATCATCCGGGCCATGTCGCTGGTCTCCGGGGTGTGCAGCTCGCTGGATGAGAAGTTCAACCTCTGGGACTCGGTGGAGCCCTATGCTGCGCAGCTGCTGCGCGACGAACGCGGGAACATTGTCCAGGACGTGGCCAAGCAGGCGTTGGACGCCGCGACGATTGCCGTGCGACTGCCCGGACGTGTTGATGGCCTGCTCACCCAGATCGAGGACGGCTCGGTCAGGGTGTCGACCCCGCGCCTCGAACGCCAAATGGCGCTCCTGCAACGCACGGGACAGAGAGCGCTGTCCATGGGCGTCGCGGGCGCATTGCTCATTGCCGGGGCCATTATCCGAGCCGATGACATGGTCTTGGGCAACGTCCTGATGTTCGCCTGCGTGTTGCCGTTTGTGCATGGGCTGTGGGTGGGACGCCGGGGACACTGATTGAGCATTGCCGTGTTCCGTCTGATGTTGGGCCCACGAACAACCTGCGGTCCACACTCAGGCTTTGTCAAGCGCGGGAAATGCGATCTCGTACCCCAGGCGTTTCAGCTCGGAGACAATTTCCACCTTGTGTTCCTGGCCCTTGGCCTCGACCTTGACGCCGATCTGCACCTCGGTTGCCGCGAGCCCGCTGCTGGTTCGCTCGTGCTCGACACTGACCACGTTGCATTCGGTTTGCGCCAGCGCGGTGAGGAACTTGACCAGCGATCCCGGCCGGTCGGGAACACGCACGATCATCTGCATGAAACGTCCGGCCGCGACAAGGCCGTGCTGCAGTACCCGGTTAAGCACCAAGGTGTCCACGTTCCCCCCGGAGAGGACGACAACAATGGGCTCCGGCATCCCCTCGGCGCCGGCCAGCAGGGCAGCAACACCTGCGGCCCCGGAGGGCTCCACGACGAGCTTGGCTCGCTCGTTCAAAAACAGCATTGCCTCACCGATCTGCTCCTCTGACACCGTGCGGATCTCGGCTACGTGATCGCGCACGATCCCCAAAGTCAGCTCGCTTGGCTCGGGCACTGCGATCCCGTCGGCAAGCGTTGCCATCTTGGCCAGGCGTACCGGTACGCCCTTGGCCAACGATGCAGGAAACGCCGCAGCATCCTCGGCCTGCACCCCGATGACCCGGGCGCTGGACCCGGAGAGGTGCACGGCGCTTGCGACTCCTGCGAGCAGGCCCCCGCCTCCGGTGGGGACGATGATGGTCCCGACATCCGGAACCTGTTCCAGGACTTCCATACCCAGGGTGGCCTGGCCGGTGACGATATCCGGGTGGTCAAAGGGCGGAATGAAGATGTACCCGCTTTTCTCCGCTTCGGCCTTTGCCAGGTCGATGGACTCCGAGAGGTCTTCCCCGGCCAGTCGCACCTCGGATCCATAGCCGCGGGTGGCGCTCACCTTGGGAAGCGCGGCCCCAACCGGCATGAACACGATGCAATCAATGCCGAGCTCACGTGCGGCAAAGGCCACGCCCTGGGCATGGTTGCCGGCGCTCGCAGCTATTACGCCCCGCCCGCGATCGGCCTCGCTAAGTGCCGAGAGCCGTGTGAAAGCGCCACGCAGCTTGAACGAGCCGGTCCGTTGGAGGTTCTCACACTTGAGGAACACCTTGGCCCCGGCAATGGCACTGAGCGAGGTGCTGGTCTCGACCGGCGTGCATGACGTCACGCCGTGCAGCAGCTCCCTGGCTTTTTCGATCTCGGCTAACCGGATCGGCGAACTGCCGTCATTGACCGGATTCGATGCACCCATGTTCAAACTCCTTCACCTATTTCATCTCTATCTGAGGAGTTGCTCCGTGGCCAAATCGCCGCATAGACACGGCCCGCAGTGGAGTTCCGCAGGCACGTACGAGGCCGGCCATCTTTAATCCGCTCGGCCCGTTCCGGAGTACTCCCTTTCCACCATAGCCACGTATCTCGTTCCCGCGATAGTGCTCGACCACGGGCTCTGCCGGTGGCCATAGATGAAGAAGCCCGGGGCTGCATCCCAGCGGTTCACGCGATGCCAAGCAGCCTGGCGAACTGCGTTTCAGAGCCATTAGTATCTATCCGAAGGTTCTTTCAGATGATGATCCTGAGCGGTTCTTCAAGTGTGCGTTTGAGGTCGCGCATGAATGCCGCTGCCACGGCGCCGTCCAGGACCCTGTGATCTGCGGTGAGGGTGATTTTCATGATCTGGCGGGTGAGCAGCTGGCCTTCGCGCACGTAAGGTTCCTCGGTGGTTGCACCCACGGCCAGGATGGCTGCTTCGGGCGGGTTGATGACGGCGGTGAAGTTGTCTATGCCGAACATGCCCAAATTGCTGAGCGTGAATGTTCCGCCACTGAACTCCGCCGGCGCCAGTTTGTTGTTCCGGGCTTTCTGCGCCAGGGCGCGGCTTTCACCCGCGATCACCTCAAGGCCCTTGGTGGCGGCGTCGCGCACGACAGGGACGATCAGCCCGTCCTCCAGGGCCACGGCGACACCGATGTGTGCGCGGGGGTGTTGCAGGATCTTGTCCCCGGCCCAGGACGAATTGACCTGTGGGTGGTCTTGAAGCGTAAGCGCACAGGCCTTGATAAGCATGTCCGTCACACCGACCTTGGCCCCGGACTGCGCGAAACGTTCGTTGATCTCGGCACGGAGGGCAAAAAAACGGTCAACGGACACGACGTTGGTCAAAAAGAAATGCGGTGCGCCGGCGCTTTCGGTGAGCCTCTGGGCCATTACCTTGCGCATCATGGTCAGCGGGATCTCCCGCGACTCCGGTTCGCTCTCGCCGGTGGTCGCGTCCGAGGCCCCTGCTGCGCGATCTTGCCACGGGACCGGTTCCTGTGACTTGGCGGTCGCCGCGGTTTCGACATCCGCCCTGACGATCCGTCCGCCGGGTCCGGTCCCGATGATGTCGGCAGGGTCTATGCCATGCTCCTTGGCGATCCGGCGGGCCAGCGGAGAGGAGAGCGGACGCCCTGATGGCGCGCCCGCGTTAGGCCGCCGGGTCTCACGAGCAGAAACCGGCTGCCGGTCCGCGGTGACCGCCGCGGGCTCCTCGTGCGGTTCCGTATCGGGGGCAGGGTACACCCGGGTCGTGGCCGGTGCCTCGGCACCCTTCGCTGGAGTGTCCTTCCCGTTCCCGCTTCCGGTACTGGTCCCGGTGCCGATGATGGCGACCGGCTCACCGATGGGTACCGTGGTGCCCTCTTCGACCAGGTGCTTCTCCAAGACGCCCTCGTCAAAGGCTTCAAGGTCCATGGTGGCCTTGTCGGTGTCTATTTCGGCGATGACATCGCCCTCACGGACTTGATCGCCTTCGCTTTTGATCCAGCGGCTGAGGACACCTTCCTTCATCGTGTCGGACAATCGCGGCATGTTCACCTCGGGCATCGAAATCTCCTATCGAGTGAAGCTGGTGGCGTCGAGAAGCTCGCGGACAACGCGGATCAAGTCCTTTGCGGTCGGCAGTGCAGCGTCCTCGAGGGGTTTTGCATACGGAAGCGGGACCTCCGCAGCTGCCACGCGCCGGACCGGTGCGTCGAGGTAGTCGAAAGCCCCTTCCATGAGGGTTGCTGAGATCTCCGCACCAATGCCGTAGCTGAGCCAGTCATCCTCGAGCACCACCGCCCGGCTGGTCTTTCGAACCGAAGCACATATCGTTTCCCGGTCCAGCGGCCGCAAGCTGCGCAAGTCCACCACTTCCAGGGAAATGCCTTCTTCCTCCA